>JAEUUM010000107.1 GCA_016787375.1 Saprospiraceae bacterium | reverse complement strand
AAGTTGCTTCTTCAACCTCTTTTTGGATAGCAATTACCTTCTGATCTTTGGTCATATTGCTTTCACTTTCCATTTGCTTATATTTTTCAACTGTAGCTTTTACAACATTAGCAACAGTACCTCTTTGCTTATCACAAGCCGCCAATGCAGCATCCAAATTGCCATGATCTAATGAATGCTTAACTGATTTTAGGAATTCGTCAACGTTTCCAATCCCTTTGGCTCTTGAAATGGTTAACAATCTTTCAATTGTATAAACAACTACAATTAAAAATAAAGACATCAAAACCGGTACAATAGGTCCGCCTTTGTATACAATACCAAAATAATTTCCCTCTTTAGGGTTGTTGTGAACATCATTGTTTACAAAATTATTTGCGTCACCAAATACAAATTTGTAAATCAATATACACACAATAAGACACACTGGAATCACCAATATTGAAAAAAGATTGCTTTCCTTTTTTGGTGTTGCATTTGTTTTGCTCATTTCTGCCATAACACGGATTTTTAAATTTTTGAATTGATTATTAGTTAAAATTTAGTCACGAAAATAGAATAAAACGGTTGTAAGTTGTGCATGTTTCGGATAATTTTTTTGTTAAATTATTTCCTGCCATTTTTCAATAACAATAATAATTGAAGTTTTTGTAATTATTACACTTAGCGCTTTAGTATTTAGCTTGTATTGTTAGAAAGTTACTAAATAATAATAAGTAAATTTTAATATCTTTCTAAGCAAATATTGGTAACACTGATCGGACAAAAGAGTACAACTGTATTAATTATGAAATTAAAAACACCAATTATTATGAAATTATTTTTTGTATGCTTAGTTACATTATCATGCACCCTTCATTCTTTAGCTCAAGTATATCAAGATTCGATCAAACCAATAAATTTAGAACAAGTTGAGATAAAGGATTTTTCCACCAAAGTAATAACGATTGAGAAGCTGCCTGAAGTATATCAGACTTATATCGTTTCAGGGAAAAAGAATGAAGTTATTAAATTGGAAAATGCAAATGTTAATCTAGCGGAGAAAACCGGAAGGCAGATATTTGCTAAAATTCCGGGAGTTTTTGTTTACGATATGGATGGCTCTGGGAATCAAATCAATATAGCAACCCGTGGATTGGATCCTCACAGAAGTTGGGACTTCAATCTGAGGCAAGATGGCATCATGATAAATTCTGATATTTATGGTTATCCTGCAAGTCATTACAGTATGCCGATGGAAGCCATTTCGCGTATTGAGATCATAAGAGGGACAGCTTCATTACAATATGGGGCACAATATGGGGGAATGGTAAATTACATCAACAAAGCACCCGATACCTCCAGAATATTGGGTTTTGAAAATATTTCAACTGTTGGCTCTTACGGATTAGCTTCAATTTATAACTCTGTTGGAGGCAAAACCGGAAAATTCACTTATTTTGGATATTATGCAAACAGAAAGTCAGATGGTTATCGTAAAAACAGTGAATCAAAATATGATGGTGAACTTATAAATTTGACTTATAACGCTTCCGCAAGATTCTCAATAAAAGCTCAGGTAGCAAGATCTTCCTATACTTATCATATCCCAGGTCCCTTAAATGACTCAATGTTTTCTGTCAACCCAACCTCATCAACCAGAAGCAGAAATTACTTTAATCCTGAAATATGGGTTCCATCCGTAGTATTGAATTACAATCTTGGTCAAAAGACAATTCTGGAGTTGACGGGTTCTGCAGTTCTGGGAGAGCGAAGAAGTGTTCAGATAGAGGGAGTTTCAACTTCTTTGGATGCAATTGACCCAATAACAGGAAAATATAAATCCAGACAAGTGGATATTGATGGTTTTAATAGTTATTCAACTGAGTTGAGACTGAAACATGCTTATGATGTTTATGGCAAAAATGCGGTTTTTATAGGTGGAGTTAGATTATCTGATAATGACCTTAAAAGAAGGCAAGTTGGAGTAGGTTCAAATGGAACAGATGCTGATTTTTATGCACCCGATTCAACATTCAAAAGAAATTTGAGTTTTAGAACCCAAAATATAGCATTTTATTTTGAAAATCTGTTGAAATTAACCAATAAATGGAGTGTCTCCCCGGGAATAAGGTGGGAAAATGGAATTTCTAAAATGAATGGTGTTTTAACTTATATAAATGCCGAAGATGTTCCCAATGAGATCAAACACAACTTTGTCTTGCTTGGAGTGAGTTCTCAATACCAAGTAAATGTGAACACAAAATTATATGGTGGTATTGCTCAAGCATACAGACCGGTTATTTTCAAAGATATTATACCTTCTTCTGTATTGGAATCCACAAGCAAAGATCTTAAAGATGCCAATGGTTACAATGCAGAATTGGGCATTTCAGGATCATTTATGGATAAATTAACTTATAACTTGACAGGGTTTGTTGTTTTCATGAAAAACAGACTTGGTGCTATTGCCCAAACAGACTCAATCGGTGGAGTCACCATATTAAGAACAAACATTGGAGATTCCAGAACAAATGGATTAGAAGCCTACATTCAGTTAAACGTTTTTCATTCAAATAAAATGGATTTAAATATTTTTACATCAACTTCGTATATGAATGGTAGATATGAACGGGCCGTAATTAGAGATGGAAACACAAATAAAACGATAGAAGGGAACAAGATTGAAAGTGTTCCGAATTGGATTTCGAGAAATGGAATTGAGTTTAACTACAAATATTTTGGTTTTAATATTTTACATTCATATACGGCAGAAACTTTCTCTGATCCTTTAAATACCACAACACCACCGGCAAATGGCACAAAAGGATTGGTACCATCTTACAATATTTTTGATGCTGGATGTTCTTACAAGCTTTCGAACAAATTTATGATAAAGATAAATGTCAATAATCTTTTCAACAAAAGTTACTTCACCAAAAGGCCTCTGTTTTATCCGGGAGCTGGAATTTGGCCATCCGATGGGAGGAGTATTCAGTTATCTGTTGATTCGAAATTTTAAAATATACAAAAAGAGCCACTTCATCTGAAATGGCTCTTTTTAACTAAGACTTAAAATTTATTTACCAAATGGAAGTGCATTTACTTTTCTTCCAACTCGGTATCCAAGGTCTAAGCCTGAATCAGCGTCCATTCTAAAATGCACGCCCAGAGGCAATCTTGAAATTGCGGTTTCTTCAGCCATCTTGTAAAATGAAGGAAAAGCTCTTGGTGTACTCCTGAACTCAGTTCTTCCTTCATGACATCTGTCTGTCATCGCAAAATCATGTCCGAACTCATAAGTTAAAACTTCAGCTGCAGCTGCACCAAAAGTTGCATGCCCGGAAGGATATGCAGGAAAATTAGGGGTTGCACCGTCTTTAGTGAGGAAAGTAATCCAATTTTGATCAATATTTTTACGTATATATGTTATTGGTCTTTCAACTTGGTATTTGTATTTGTTATCCCAACAAGCTACAGCAGCATCACTCAACGCAAGTCCTATTTTAGCATTTGTAATCAATGCTTTCTCTAGGTTGCAATTTGAGTTGTTGTAAACTTGTGTG
>JAEUUM010000095.1 GCA_016787375.1 Saprospiraceae bacterium | reverse complement strand
CCAGTTTTGGGCCCAACCCCGTGCAATCAAATCTATTTTTTAATTGTTACTTTACTGAGAGCAATTTAATTAGTTTTTATCTGATAGATGTGAATGGTAGGGTGTTTAATAAGCTCCTTGAGAGACAATTCGATAAGGGAAATAGCTCTGTTGAAATTGATGTATCAGGATTTCCAAATGGTATTTATTACTTGCAAGCCAATATTAACGAACATCCTCTTGCTATTCAGAAATTGATGATTCATCGCTAGGTTGCACCAACTGAGTGAATCTTATGTTCTGTTATTCTTAATATCATTAATTTTATGCTCAAATAAAAAAGGCTTTCCGTTTGTACGGAAAGCCTTTTTTAAAACTTTATTTACGATTAAGCCATAGCGTTAACGTGTTTTGTTAAACCACTTTTAACGTTTGCTGCATTGTTTTTATGAATGTTATGCTTCTTAGCTAATTTGTCTATCATGCTGATTACCTTAGGGAGGAATTTTTCAGCTTCTGCTTTATCAGTTAAAGAACGCAAGGTTTTGATTGCCGAACGAGCAGTTTTTTTGTAATACCTATTTTCTAGACGTTTTTTTGCGTCTTGTCTTATTCTCTTTAATGAAGATTTGTGATGTGCCATATCAATTTTGTGTTTCGGGTGGCAAAGATATATCCATTTTATTTAAAAATCAAAATCGAAAGTAATTTTTTTTATTAAAATGAATTTTTGTCAAACAATTTGCCCTGTATTTGCATATAATATAATGAAAAACTTGTTGTAGTTTGGAATTCTTATGAAATTCGCACGCACTTTTAAACCATATACCCAATAATGAAAGATTATTCTTACATATTCAATGCTCATCCTTCTTTTATCGATTCTATGTACGCACAATATCTGACAGACCCAAATTCGGTCGATCAGGGTTGGAGAACTTTTTTTGAAGGTTTTGAGTTTTCGGCAAAATTAAATGGTTCTAAATCAACCGAAACATCAATAAGTGACACTGATCTGGCAAAAGAATTCTCTGTTGTGTCAATAATCAACGGATATCGCAGGAGAGGTCATTTGCTCTCTGACACAAATCCGATTGCAAAACGTAAAGATCGGCACCCACACCTTAAACTTTCGGATTTCGGATTAGAAGAAACAGACCTTGAAAAAAGGTTTCGCAGCGGCAAAGAAATAGGTCTGGAAAATGCAACACTAAAAGAAATTATTGAAAAACTCAATATTCTCTACTGCGGGCACATCGGCTTCGAATTTAAGCACATCGAGAACCATGAAAAAAGACAATGGCTCAAAGAAAGAATCGAAAACAGACCAATAGATGGTTTTGGATTCTCTGTCGAAAAGAAAAAGAGAATATTATCAAAATTAAATGGAGCGGTTGTATTCGAAAAATTTCTTCATACTAAATATGTAGGACAAAAAAGGTTTTCACTCGAAGGTGGCGAAACAACTATTCCAGCACTGGACGCCATCATCAATGCCGCTTCATCTGATAAGGTGGAGGAAGTCGTTATCGGTATGGCACACCGTGGAAGACTAAATATCCTTGTCAATGTTTTGGGCAAAACTTATGAAAATGTGTTTAATGAATTTGAGGGGATTGCCATTCCTGATCAGAGTTTTGGTTCGGGTGATGTTAAATATCATTTAGGATTTTCATCTCAGGTTGAAACTTCATCCGGCAAAATGGTTCATCTTAAACTTGCTCCCAATCCTTCTCACCTGGAAGCTGTAGACCCCGTAGTGCTGGGTTTCGCCAGGGCAAAAGCTGACATTCTTTATCAATCAGATTATGATAAAATTTTACCGGTGCTAATACACGGTGATGCAGCTCTCGCGGGTCAGGGAATTTGCTATGAAACCATACAAATGAGCCAACTTAAAGGGTATTATACAGGAGGTACAATACACTTTGTAATCAATAATCAAATTGGTTTTACCACCGACTTTGATGATGCACGATCTTCCACATACAGCACAGGTGTTGCTCAAGTTGTTCAGGCTCCTGTGTTCCATGTAAATGGCGACGATCCTGAGGCAGTTGTATTTGTTTCTGAACTCGCAACAGAATACAGACAACGGTTCAACAGTGATGTTTTCATTGATATGGTTTGCTACAGGCGGCATGGGCACAATGAAGGTGACGACCCACAATTTACTCAACCTGGTATGTACAAGTCAATTGCCAATCATCCCAATCCAAGAGAGATTTATGTATCTCAACTGGCCCATAGAGGTGACCTTGATACCCAAATGGCAAAGGAAATGGAAGAGTCATTTTGGACTGATTTACAACAACGTCTTGATTTGATTAAGCAGAAACCATTACCCTATACTTACCAGGAGCCGGAAATCGCATGGAGGTCATTAAAAAAAGATTTTAATGAAAAAGATTTTTATGAATCACCTAAAACAGGGGTAGAATTAAAAACCATCAATGCAATTTCTGACCACCTCATGGTTATCCCGGATGGCTTCACCCCGCTTGTTAAAGTTAACCGATTGCTGAAATCAAAACTTGAAAGCATTTCGAAAAACCAATACGATTGGGCAATGGGGGAATTGATGGCTTATGGGTCTATCCTTCTTGAAAACAAAGATGTCCGATTGAGTGGAGAGGATGTAAAAAGAGGTACGTTCTCCCACAGACATGCCATATTTAGAGATGCTAATACCAATGAGGAATACAACAGACTAGCAAATATCACTGAAAATCAAGGGGAATTCAGAATATTTAATTCACTGCTTTCTGAATTTGGCGTTCTTGGTTTTGAATATGGTTATGCTTTGTCATCACCTCATAATCTGGTCATTTGGGAGGCACAATTTGGTGATTTCTTCAATGGAGCTCAAACAATAATTGATCAGTTTATCGCAAGCGGCAAGAGCAAATGGCAAAGAATGAATGGACTGGTCATGCTTTTACCGCATGGTTACGAAGGACAAGGACCGGAACACAGTAGCGCTCGACTTGAAAGATGGTTGCAAAATTGCTCTGAATTCAATATGGCAGTTGTAAACATTACAACTCCGGCAAACTTCTTTCATGCTCTAAGAAGGCAACTCGCCTGGAATTTCAGAATTCCATTAGTTGTGATGTCCCCTAAATCCTTACTCAGGCATCCTGAATGTGTTTCAGGCATAGAGGATTTTATAGGCGACCAAAAGTTTAAAGAAGTTATCGATGATGCATCTGTGAAATCTACATCGAAAATTAAAAAATTAATCCTTTGCTCAGGAAAAATATTTTACGACCTTAACCAGTTCAGAAAAGAAAATCAAATCCAAAACGCAGCAATAATAAGGATAGAACAGTTATATCCATTTCCCGAAAAGCAAATAAATGAAATAATCACAAAGTATAAAAACTCAAACATTATTTGGGTGCAGGAGGAGCCTGTAAATATGGGTGCAGCAGCTTTTATTCAGCTTCAACTTGGTTCAAAACTAAAGGAAATAATCGCCAGAGGACATGTCGCATCACCGGCCACCGGATTTAAAAAAGTGCATGATAAAGAACAAGCTGATCTAATGAAAGAAGCATTTGCTTGATGCCTGTTTATTGGCTTGAATCTGATTCATTGAGTTTCCCGCCGGTAGAGAGAGCGTTCCCGGATGGATTGCTGGCAGTAGGCGGAGATTTGTCAATCAACAGATTGCTCGTTGCATACAGTCAGGGTATTTTTCCATGGTTTAACCCGCAAGATCCAATTTTGTGGTGGTCGCCTGATCCAAGATTGGTTCTGTTTCCCAAGAACTTACACGTTGCAAAAAGTATGCGAGTGTATTTTAATAGGCAACTTTACCAGGTAACTTTTAACCGGCATTTTGAAAAAGTAATGCAAACCTGTGGTGAAATTTCGAGAAAAAATCAGGAAGGCAGCTGGATACATGATGATATGATTGAAGCTTATTCTGAGTTACATCGAGCTGGTTATGCTCATTCAGTAGAAGTTTGGGACAAAGACCAGTTGGTTGGAGGAGTGTATGGAGTTGCTCTTGGAAAAGTCTTTTTCGGTGAATCTATGTTTGCACTTAAACCCAATGCAAGTAAATTCGGATTTATATCTTTGGTCAAAATACTAGCCGAATTGGATTTTACGGTAATCGATTGTCAGCAAGAAACTGCTCACCTTCAATCATTAGGGGCTGAATCAATTTCTAGAGATTCGTTCACTGAAATATTGAAAACCAATAAAGAACTTTATTCTTTTGAAAAACTAATATTACAATGAATCACTGCAAAGGACAAATTTAATGAAATTGACCGAAACGTTTTTTGATAGAATCATTGTAGGAGGTGGGGCGGCAGGTTTCTTCGCAGCAATTCAGTGCGCTACATTAAATCCCATACTAAAATTAGCCATTCTGGAGCGAGGCAATGATGTTTTGAACAAAGTAAGAATTTCAGGTGGTGGCAGATGCAATGTCACCCATGCCTGTTTCGATCCTGTGGAACTGATAAAATACTACCCAAGAGGCAACAAGGAGTTACGTGGACCTTTTCACACCTTTAACTGCGCTGATACAGTTGATTGGTTTGAAGGCAGAAATGTTAAGCTTAAAACTGAATCCGACGGGAGAATGTTTCCTGTAACCGACGATTCAGAAACAATAGCCCAATGCCTGATAAATGAAGCTCGTAAGTTGAATGTCAAAATACTTACAGCCACAAGGGTCGATACTTTCTCCAGAGAAGATGAATCGTTTGTTATTAAAACCAACAAAGGCGTCTTCAGCTGCCATAAAATCATGATTGCCACCGGTAGCTCTAAATCAATTTGGGACACACTTGCCCATTTCGGTCATACCATCTTACCTCCGCAGCCATCATTGTTTACATTTAATATTCAAGATGCAAGAATTGCAGATCTTCAGGGAATTTCAGTTGAGAATGTTGAAGTTAAATATATTGGTGAAAATTCAAAAGCGCTTGTGCCAACCTTTGGGCCTTTGTTAATTACCCATTGGGGTTTTTCAGGTCCGGCAATTTTAAAATTGTCTGCATGGGCTGCCAGAATTTTTGCCGAAAAACAATATAGATTTGAAATTCAAATTAACTGGCTTTATCCTGAAACCAATGAGGAAGTTTTTCTTGCAATTTCTTCTTTTAAATCAAACTCATGGGCACGGAAAACTATTGAGGCACAATCTCCTTTCCCCGAATTGCCGCTAAGACTATGGAAACAGTTGATCAAATGGACATTAAAGTCAAATTCTCAAAAAAATTGGGCAGACCTAAATAAAATTGAAATACAGAATATGACAAAAACATTGACTCAATGTACATTTAAAGTTAATGGTAAAAGTACCTTCAAGGAGGAGTTTGTAATTGCAGGTGGTGTAGCATTAAATGAAATAAATTTAAAAAAATTCGAAAGTAAAATTATTCCAGGACTCTTCATAGCGGGTGAAGCACTTGATATTGACGCTGTCACTGGTGGTTTTAACTTTCAGGCAGCATGGACTGGAGGCTATCTTGTGGGAACGGCAATGTCAGAAAATGAAATTACTTAATTTTTTAAAATCATGAACCAACAGATTCACTCTAAGATATTCGGGCAAGGCCCACCACTAATTATCATTCATGGTTTGCTCGGTACCCTCGACAATTGGCAAACCATTGCCAATAAAATGTCTGATAATTACACCATTTGCCTTTTAGACATGCGAAACCACGGGAAATCATTTCATTCCGACGTTTTTAATTTCGATGTGATGGTAGATGATCTTATTGCTTTCATGGATACTAATTGGATTCGGTCAGCAAACATCATAGGCCACAGCATGGGAGGTAAAGTAGCCATGCACCTCGCATTACGTGAACCTGACATGGTAAACAAATTGGTAGTTGCAGATATAGGAATCAAAGATTATCCACCCGGTCATCTTCATATTTTCAAAGCATTAAGTGAAATTGATTTGCCAAGTTTGACGGATCGCAAAACAGCACATGATTTTTTAATGAATGAGCTTCATGACCCCGGGGTAGTACAGTTTTTGCTTAAAAATCTCACAAGGGAAAAAGATGGATCATTTTCATGGAAAATGAATCTCGAAGGTATAATCAAAAATTATACATTTATAATGGAGGGCATACATACAGAAAATACATTTGTCAAACCGACCATTTTTTTGAGAGGTGATAGAAGTAAATACATTCTTGATGACGACATTCCTGCAATATTAAAGATATTTCCAAAAGCTGATTTTCAAACCATTGCTAATGCAGGTCATTGGCTGCATGCTGACCAGCCAGATGAATTTGTAAAGCTATGTTCAGATTTTTTTGATGAATAATTATTTGCCGTAACTCAGAATAAAGTTGTTACTTATTGTTAGGGTGCCAAATAGGGAAAACGAATTAAATTGGTAAACTTTAATTTCTAAACTAATATTTATTACAAAATAATGATGGATAGGCCACTCTATGCCCTTTTTTCATTGTTATATTATGATTTTCTTAACTAAATTCTTGATTTAATACACATTAAATAAAATTGGCACTTCATTTGTATTACCAATTACGGAATAGTTCATTAAAGTGTGTCTGGGTTAATAAATAATTTTTCAAGCAACCAGGATAAAGTTGGGATGATTCAACTTGTAAACGCCAACCATTCTTTGTGGAGAATCTGTCAAGGCTGGCGACGTAGGAGCCATTCATTTTAGCCTTTACTGATTCGGAACAAAGGATACCTTTGTTTACAAGTTGGATCATCTTGATTGGTTTATGTGCCTCCATCTACTACCTGGCTTATCTTATATGTTTGTTAATTAAATCAGGGTACTTGTACATTATGTCTCGTTGTATTGATTTCCAGTTATATGCTGTTCTTTTCCATGACTTTTCATTGTGCATTAATGCCAGATAAATTTGCTTAACAAGAGCTGTTTCTGACACCCAGGCAGCTTTACCTTTTATAATTTTTCTAATTATTCTGTGTAATGCCTCTACTGGATTTGTTGTGTATATCATCCGACGAATCTCAGCACCAAAATCCATAAAAGCCATGAGTTCCTGCCAATCTTGCTCCCACTGTTGCACCACATATCCGTAAGTTTTACCCCACTGCTGTTTAAATAACTCAAAGGCTGACAATGCTGCTTCCATTGTAGGTGCACTATATACTCTTTTTAGCGCAGCTGCCACTTTTCTAGTATCTTTTTCGTCGACATATTTCATCGAACTTCTTACTTGATGTACTATACATTTTTGTACAATCGATTTTGGAAATTCTTCCTGTATAGTCTGCGAAAAACCCTTCAAGTTGTCTGTACAAATCACCAGAATATCTTCAACGCCTCGTTTTTTGATGTCCTGTAAAACTATACCCCAATTATAGGCCCCCTCACTTTGGTTAACGTACAAGCCTAATAAATCCCTGTTGCCAGCCCAATCTACTGAATAAACAGTGTAGAATGCTCTATTACTATAAACTCCCTCATGCCTGACTTTAAAATGTATGGCATCTAGGTAAACTATTGGGTAAAATGTCTGCAACGGCCTGTTCCTCCATGATTCTATCTCTGGCAGTACGTTATCTGTTATTTGAGATATCTTACCCGCTGATATTTCCACTCCATACATCTTTTGAATCAATCTTCTTACATCCTCAACCGAATTGCCTTGGGCGTACAATGCAATAATCTGTTCATCTAAACCGCTGTGCAGCTCTCTTTCTCTTTTACCTATCAGCTCTGGGTCGAAAGTTGAATTTCTGTCTCTAGGCGTCAATACCTCGATCGGACCACTTGAGGTTATAACCTGTTTCTTAATGTATCCATTTCGCTTGTTCTTATTCCCTATGAGCAGCTCATTCTCAATATGATGATCCGCTTCTCCCTCAAGCATCTTGTTGACCATCGTTTGTAATAATTCACTAAAGGGACTTCCATCTCCAAACATGGGTTCCTTTGAATACAATCGCTGTTTCATTCTTTCATACAGCTCAAGTGCTTCTGTCTTTGATTCCTCTTCTTTCATCTTACAAAGATATGTAGACACACTTTATTGAACAGTCTCCCAATTACGATTTTAACACTCATTAAAAGTTTTTAAGGAATTAAGTTGCAAATCACGTATTTTTGTCATACATTTGCGACTTACTTTACAAGCCAAGAACGAACAAACACACACAAGTAACTATTAGTAGAAACTACCGCATGATTCACCAACTCACCGCACTACCGAATGCTCATTTGTTGTTACCGTTACAACTCATTTTGTTATCTTATCATAAATAGAAGTTTACATTACAAATTATTAAAAGATCTTTGTTCTCTAGACTTACTACTACATTTGCAAACAACATACAGTAATAACGATTAACTACTTTTGCACCATACCAATTCTAAGGTAATTACAGCATTCTTATTTCCAGTAACATTGTATTTTAACTATATAGAACCGGGACCAAAAAGAGAAGTAAAACACAACCCAAACCGAAATCCCCTCAACCGAAAACTTCTCCCACAAACCGAAAAACTTCTAAGGTCCAAAAAAAGGCTCTAACAGGGGAACTTCCAAAAATC
>JAEUUM010000047.1 GCA_016787375.1 Saprospiraceae bacterium | reverse complement strand
ACATAAAATCGACTTGCGATAATTGCAGCAACCTTTGTAGACAGTTGCTGGTAAATTATACTTTCTATTAGTTCTTTAAACAAATTCTCTTTTAGTACCAGTTGGGGTAAAATAGTTCTTTCAACAATTGGTTTGAGAATGGTGTCCTTAACTAAATGGTCTGTTATTTGTTTATCTGACATCAATATTGCTTTAAATACTTGCTAATGTTAGCAGGAGTAAGTAATTTCGTTAGCTCTTAAATCAAAGATAAAATATACAATTTTTAAAATGAAAAAAATAGTCAGTATTCTGTTTGTTTCTTTAATTGTTACACAAGCGGTTTTTGCTCAAAATAATTGGAGATCGAAAGTAGCGCCAAAAGTCCTTATTAAATATACAGAAGGAGAGAACCTTGACTTGTTGGTTCAATTCAAAGTCAAAGCCGATATATCAGCAGCAAAATCAATCACTTCAAAAGCAGCTAAAGGCAGGTTTGTTTATGATGCACTCAGGTCAACCGCTCATTCCACACAAAAAAGAACACTGCAGTGGGCAGAAAAACATCATTTCCAATCTCAATCATTTTATGTTGTCAATGCAATCAGGCTGGTTATGCCTTCCTCATATCTTGAAGAATTGGCTTCATTTGACGAAATCTCATTTGTCTCGGACAATGGTCTTATGAAATTTCATGAACCGGTAGAAAAATACACAACTAACCTACGCGGACCAAACGGAATTGAGTGGGGAATTGATATGATTAATGCAAATGACGTGTGGGCGCTAGGCTACCGGGGTGAAGGTGTTGTTGTTGGTGGTGAAGACACCGGTTATGACTGGACTCACCCTGCCTTACAATCAAAATACAGAGGTTGGGACGGAACCATAGCAGATCATAATTACAACTGGCACGATGCTATTCACGAATTAAATCCATTAAATGGTGATACCACCAATAACCCACTAAACAATCCTTGTGGGCTTGATAGCAAAGTTCCATGTGACGATGGAAGTCACGGAACACATACAATGGGAACCATGATCGGTTCAACCCTTGATGATACCATAGGAGTTGCTCCTGCTGCCAAATGGATAGGCGTTCGAAATATGGAAAGAGGTTGGGGGAAACCATCCACCTACATTGAAGCTTTCGAATGGTTTATTGCCCCGACTGACCTTGATAACCAAAACCCAAATCCAGACAAAAGTCCTGATGTTATAAATAATTCCTGGGGATGTCCTCCACAAGAAGGTTGTGATCTTTCAAACTTTAACATCATGAATGCAGTCGTAGCAAATGTCAAGGCTTCAGGAATTGTTGTGGTTGTTTCAGCCGGCAACTCAGGAAGTGGTTGTGGTTCAGTTGATGATCCTGCAGCTATTTTTGAAGAAAGTTTCTCAGTTGGTGCTACTAGACAAAATGACACCATTGCCAATTTTAGCAGCCGTGGCTCCGTTACGGTGGACGGCAGCAATAGAACCAAACCAAATGTGTCTGCACCCGGTGTTGGAGTAAGATCTTCTATACCCGGAAATGATTATGCTTTTTTCAGTGGTACAAGTATGGCCGGACCCCATGTGGTAGGTGCTGTAGCTCTGATATTGAGTGCAGCTCCTGAACTCAAAGGTAATGTGGATGTAATTGAAGATATACTTGAACAAACAGCTGTTCCTAAATATTCAGATCAGTCATGTGGTGGGATAGACGGAAGCGCACTCCCAAACAATACCTACGGATATGGTAGAATTGATGTTCTGAAGGCAGTGGAACTCGCATTGCTGACAGTTTCTTCTGGTGAAACATTCCTAAAAAATCCATCGGTAAATGTATTTCCCAATCCTGTAAGTAAGGATTTATATTTTGATGTGAAAGATTTGAAAGGCGAATTAAATATCGAAATTTTTGATGCCTTAGGTAAAATTATTTTCAAGTCGAAAGAGCTTTCTTCAGGCAATAGACTGGTAAAATGCGAATTACATGACGAAAATCATGGCATGTATTTTTACAAACTAACCGGGCAAAATTTGCAATTGACAGGAAAATTTTTGAAGATTTGACCCAAGATCGGAAGGTCTGTAATTGACAGCAAGACTGCAACTTGCCGAAATTCGTTAATTATAAACCAAATTATGAAACTTCACAATCGTGTTAACGGCGAAGAACTAAAACGCCGTATGAAAGAAAGTTCTGAAGAAAGAACTACTATCTCTTTTTACAAATACCATAACATTCGCAATACTCGCTTGTTTAGAGATCACTTTTATTTGTTGCTTGATAAACTCGGTGTCTTGGGCAGAATATACGTCGCTTCTGAGGGTGTTAACGGACAGATATCAGCTCCTACACCTCGGCTAAAGGAGTTACGGGAAGCTTTTGACTCCATCAGCTTTTTTCAGGGCATCCGGTTCAATTATGCTGTTGAAGATGACGGGAAATCTTTTTTTAAACTCACCATTAAGGTAAGAGACAAAATTCTTGCAGATGGACTCAATGACGCAAGTTTTGATGTCACAAAAAAGGGATTCCACGTCAATGCCCTCGGATTTAATGAATTGGCAGAAGATCCTGATACCATCATCATTGACATGCGCAATCACTACGAAACCGAGGTAGGGCATTTCAAAAATGCCATCACACCTGACGTAGAAACATTCAGAGAATCGCTTCCGATCATTGAAAGAATGCTCGAAGAAAACAAAGATAAGAAGCTTTTGATGTATTGCACCGGTGGAATCAGATGCGAGAAGGCTAGTGCATATTTCCGTCACCGAGGCTTTCAGAATGTGTTTCAGCTAAATGGCGGTATCATTGAGTACGCGCATGAAGTTCAGGAGCAAAATCTCGAAAACAAGTTTCTGGGTAAAAATTTTGTTTTTGACGAAAGACTGGGAGAAAGAATAGGTCATGAAGTAATTGCTAAATGTCATCAATGTGGCAAAGCATGCGATACACATGTAAACTGTGCCAATGATGCCTGCCATCTACTATTCATACAATGTGATGATTGTGCCAAAGAATACGAAAATTGCTGTTCAGGCAAATGCAAAGACTTTAATCATCTTGATGAGAGTGAGCGAAAAAGTCTACGTAAAACAGAAGTATTTAATGGTACAAGATTTGGCAAGGGGAGGTATAAAGCATTCAACAAAGAGCATGTGTTGGATATAAGTTGAAGTGAAAATGCTCAAATCAACTCTTTGTCTTAACATCATGATCCTACTCGTTTGGCTTCTCTTGATATCATAGAACTTCAATCCCTAATTCTAACATACCCGTCGTACCGGTCATTCCGTCATACCGGTCATACCTACTCCACCAATACCAGTTTACCACTGTACACTTGCCTGCCATTGTCTATTATCTCATAATAATTTAAGCCTCTTGCCAGCTCATGTACTTCCAGGTCATTCCAGCCTTGGTTTATCTTTTTTGACTTCTGAAGTCTACCCAGATTATCATAAATATTTAGCCTTCCATTTTGAGGATAATAATCATTCATCATAAAAATAACTTGATTTTTGGCTGGGTTGGGATACACCTGCATTTCTTTTTCCACCTGACCATCTGCTGCGGTTGTACCAATTTTTAATGTATCACATATAGTATTGCTACCATTGGCATTGCTTACGGTCAGACATACTACATAGGTTCCTTTCTTGGCATAGGTATGCACCGCACTCGTATCTGATGACATCGTACCATCGCCAAAATCCCATGACCAGGTAGCAGGCTCATAATACGATAGATCCTGAAACTGAAAGTCTAGAAAATTGAGCGTATCCTGATCTGCCCTAAAGTTGGCTACCGGTATGTTATCAATGCCCAATGTATCTGCAGGGCTGCCATCTATGGGGCCTAGACGGTAGTTGGCGTTGTTGGGTACCCCTTGTGATATGGAGGGCTTTTTTACATAATGTTGCCTAACCTCACAAGCCACACCCTTGCGGTCTGGATATTGTATCACTCCAAACTCAAAATGCTGACCCACACTCGATATATAGATTCTGCCATCTGGGCCCAATGCC
>JAEUUM010000027.1 GCA_016787375.1 Saprospiraceae bacterium | reverse complement strand
TTATGATTGATTCAACAGTCGCCCAAATAAATAATATTCCGAATGCAAAAGCTGACTTTCTGATAACCACGGCAATAAACATCATTAAACTGAAAAAACTGACTAGGCTGAGGAAGTAAACTGGTATATAATATAACTCACTTAGAATTAAGTTCAATGATTGATTTTCGGCGTACTTAAATCCCAATAAAAGGGCGATTATAAAAACCAAAACAGTAGATATCAGACTTAAGAGAACCATTGTTAAGATTTTCGAATACATGAACTCTTTTTTACTCAGTCCATCAATCAGATTTTGTTTGATTGTCCTAAAATCAAATTCATTTACAATATTTGTTACTAAAATAATTGCCAGAAAAAGTTTTAAATAGCTTGCAACATAAGTATTAAACTGCCAAGTTAATGGGAAGTTAAATGCTCCTTCATTGCCAAAGTTGAACTTAAATGGCCCTAGTTCAATGTTTATATAAGACAGTAAGGTTAATCCCAAGACGATAGCAAAATATAAAATAGTAAATATTCGAAAAGTTCTGTTTGGAACCAATTTTAGCATTTCTAATTGAATGAGTCTTTTCATGATTCCTGATTTTGTCGGGTTAATTCTATAAATTGCTCTTCGAGAGTAGATTTCTTTTTTACCAGGTGGGTAAGGATTATTCTAGATTCAAATAGTTTTTGATTTAATTCACCGGTAGTGATTTCATGGTCAAGAATTACTTTTAGGTGGTTCTTTTCTTTTGAAATCTTATTAAAACCCATTTCGGTGAGTTTTTTCTGCAGTTCTAATTGATTGTCAGAGTTGACTTCGAGATAACCGTGCGAAGCAGTGAGTTCATCGACTTTGCCGGAATAAAGCATATTCCCGTTTTTTATTACCACCACATGAGTGCATACTTTTTCTACCTCGTCTAATAAATGGCTTGCCAGTAATATCGTAGTGCCACCAGAAGCAATATTTTGAATAATGTCTCTGATATCCCTGATACCTTGAGGATCTAAACCATTGGTAGGTTCATCAAGAATCAAAACTTCAGGGTCATTTAACAATGCTGCTGCAATGGCCAGCCGTTGTTTCATTCCAAGTGAAAAAGTGCTAAAAGTAGAGTTTTTTCTATCCCATAGGTCTACAGCTTTTAATTTTGTTTCAATGTTTTCAAGTGGTGCATTTTTAATTTTTGCCACTACTTTAAGATTTTCAACAGCTGATAAATATGGATAAAAATTGGGCCTTTCAATAATTGCACCAATTCGTTTTAGGTGTTCATTTGTCGGATCTTCTCCAAACCACCTCCAACTGCCGGAAGTCGGATTTACTACATTCAAAATCATTCCCAATGTAGTGGATTTTCCACTTCCGTTGGGGCCAAGAATGCCATAAATGTCACCCTTTTGAACCGAGAAGCTGAGGTTGTTTACTGCCGTTAGCTTTCCGAATACTTTTGATAGGTTGTTGATTTCAAGTACTTTTTCCAAGTTGCAGATTTTAGTGTGAAAATAACAACCAGTACATGCATTATCAAAGTTATTCGACTAAATCATCAAATTAACACTTAAATAATAGATATGCAAGAGAATATGTATTATAAAATTAAGTTTGTTAAACTCTACTACCAGTTGAAAAGGAATGATCAACTTAAATACTTGGCCACAATGGGTAGCCTTCTGCCTACACCAAATGCTTTATTGCTAACCCTAATGACCGGGGCAGATTGATGCCTTTTGAACTCATTGATATTTACAAGCTTGAGTATTCTTTTTACGAGGGTTTCATCGTATCCTAATTCAACTAATTCAAGCGGGCCCAATCGCTTTTCAATGTAGTTGAATAAAATAGGATCTAGAACATCATATTCGGGTAAACTGTCAGAGTCTTTTTGACCAGGACGCAACTCTGCTGAGGGTGGTTTAATAATAGAATGCAACGGAATAACCATCTCATCTTTATTAACATATTCAACCAACTTATATACCTCAGTTTTGTAAACATCTCCCAAAACAGATAAACCTCCGCATAAGTCACCGTAAAGTGTACCATAACCTACTGCAAATTCACTTTTATTTGTTGTATTTAGCAGGATGTTACCAAATTTATTAGATAAGGCCATC
>JAEUUM010000512.1 GCA_016787375.1 Saprospiraceae bacterium | reverse complement strand
ATTGCGCTCGTTTCATTAAGATTTTCCGGAACTGCTTCTTCTGAGTTTTTCATTCTGTTGAAAACTTCCCTGAGCTCCACTGAGTCATCATCAGTATAAATACCAATTGATGCCATTGGTGTGAACTGGTGTTGTCTCATTGAGTAAAACTGCCTTTTCTTTGACCCAATATCTTCAAGAATCAAACCATTTCCTCTGTTTGCTATTAGGTGAAACAAGCTTTGCTGACCACTCATAGCTACTAATTTGTCAAATTCGTATTCCATTATTTTAACTTTAGGGGGCGAAATTAGGTGTATTTTCTAAGTTCTGCAGATTTTAATATAAAAAACGCTTTTATATCCTTAATAATCCAGTAATTTTTGGAGTTGTGATTTAAATCTATCTGCCGGTAAAAACATTTTTTCAAGTTCTATTGCAAATGGTATTGGTGTATCAAGAGACGCACATCGCATTACTGGAGCATCAAGATACTCGAAAAGGTTTTCGTTTATCCATGCTGAAATTTCACCACCTATTCCTCCAAACAAAGTATCCTCATGCAAGATTATAACTCGATTGGTTTTCTTCACGCTGGCTGATATGGTTTCATAATCTATCGGCAATAAGGTACGCAAATCGACTATTTCAACATCACAATCAAGCTCATTGGCGGTATGTAATGCCCATTGAATGCCCATACCATAACTTATTATGGTTGCATCCCGGCCATGTTTTACTACTGATGCTTTACCGATTGGTGTAGTATAATAAGCTTCCGGCACCATTCCACTCAGACTTCGGTACAGTGCTTTATGTTCAAAATATATTACTGGATTAGGGTCTTCAAATGCCGCAAGAAGTAATCCTTTTGCGTCTGCCGGGTTTGATGGGTAAACTACCTTTAAACCGGGAGTGTGTGCAAACCATGCTTCATTGCTTTGTGAATGAAATGGTCCGGCACCGACACCTGCACCGGTTGGCATTCTGATAACTACATCCGCGTTGGCGCCCCAACGATAGTGCAATTTTGCAAGATTATTGACAATTTGATTGAATCCGACAGTAACGAAATCAGCAAATTGCATTTCCACCATAGCCTTGTACTTTTTTAAACTCAAACCCAAAGCGATGCCAATAATTGCACTTTCACATAAGGTTGTATTCCGAACTCTGTCTTTGCCGAACTCTTGAACAAACCCTTCGGTTATTTTAAATGCCCCCCCATATTCGGCAATGTCTTGTCCCATTAGCACTAAATTCTGATGTTTAACCATTGCCAATTTTAGTCCCTCTGATATACTGTCTATCAACCTGAGTTCACGAGCTGAAGTTTGGTCAGATTTGGTTTCGTGAAAATCAAAAGGAGCATATACATCTGCAATTTCTTGCTCTGGAGTTGATGACACAACAGGTTCAGCATCAGCAATCGCAAGTTTTTCTTCGATTAAGTCTTTGTATTCCTTCCTTATTGACAAAATTTCTTCTTCAGAAATCAATTCTTCATCCAATAAAAATTGTTCATAATTGCTTACAGGATCTTTAAGCGCCCAATGATCCATCAGGTCTTGTGGCACATATTTTGTCCCGGAGGCTTCTTCATGACCCCGCATTCTGAAAGTTTTACATTCAATCAAGACTGGTTGAGGGTCATTTTTCATCAAAACGGAAAGTTCGGAAATGGTCTTGTAAACTTCCAAAATGTTGTTTCCATCTATAATAACTGATTTCATGCCATAACCTATGGCTCGGTCAGCCAGATTTTCGCATACATACTGCTCACTGGTTGGAGTAGATAATCCGTAACCATTGTTTTCAATCAGAAAAATAACCGGGAGTTTCCAAACGGCAGCCGTGTTAAGAGCTTCATGAAATTCACCCTGACTTGTGCCTCCTTCACCTGTAAAGGCCAAAGAAATTTTTTGTTCACGATTTAATTTATGCGCCAATGCAACTCCGGCAGCTAGTGACAACTGAGGACCAAGATGCGATATCATACCGACAATACCATATTCAGGAGCTCCGAAGTGAAAAGATCGTTCGCGACCTTTAGAAAAGCCGGTTGATTTCCCTTGCCATTGTGCAAATAATCTATCCAATGGCATCTGTCTTGTGGTAAAAACCCCAAGATTGCGATGAAGAGTAAAGATGAGTTCATCAGCATCCATTGCGGCAGTTACACCCACGGCAATGGCTTCCTGACCAATACCTGAGAACCACTTACTTACCTTGCCTTGACGGAGCAACTTAAGCATCTTTTCCTCAATCAATCGGGGTAAAAGAATGTCTTTGTACAATTTGATCAAGATTTCTTCTGAGAAGCCGCTGCGATTAAATTTTATGGGAAGGGTTTTGGTATTGGACATGAGAGCACGATTTGAATTAGGGCACAAAGATAATGTCCGTTTGCGTTTAATTGCTAATTGTGTTGTAAATCTCTCGAATGTTGAAAATCTGGTTTGGCAATTTTAATTCAAATATGTTCTCTACCAGATTCCTCCTAAAAAATGATTTAGCCAATACGCTTTATTAGAATAGAAGCAAATACTTAAAGATATAAAATCGAGCTGTTGATTAGCATTTTTGAATAAATCCTGTTACAGAGTTATGAATAAAATTTCCAATTATTAAGCAAAAAGCCTTGTTTTTGCCCTTTTTTTGATGAATTTCATAATAATTTCATTTTTACTTAAAAAATTCTGTTAAAAAGAAACTTTCTTTTATAAGAATATGTTATATATTTGCAATGTTTTTGAGCAAATTTCTTCGTTTAGTTTATTTCGTTCGTCGATTTTTTTCTATCGCAGTATTTCTCATATTTTTTTAACCTTTTTTTAATTTTTATTTTGATGAACATTTTTGTTGCAAAACTAAACTACGACACAGACGAGGATACACTTAGAAGCTCATTCGAAGAGTATGGTTCCGTTGATTCTGCAAAAGTTGTAATGGACAAATTCACAGGCCGTTCTAAAGGCTTTGGATTTGTTGAAATGCCTGACGATTCTCAGGCGATGGCTGCTATAAACGGCCTAAACGAGACTGAACTTGATGGTAGAACCATCGTTGTTAAAAAAGCTGAACCAAAAGCTGAAGGTGGTAGCCGTGACGGATTCCGTGGTGGTAACGACCGTAGAGGCGGAGGTGGCTTCAGAAACGGCGGTGATAGAAGATATTAATATTTAGTCTATCCCAATACAAAAGCGGAGCATTCCTAGTGAGTGTTCCGCTTTTTAATTTTTAAGAATTCTAGTCAGTTTCCAGTTATTTTGTTACTGATTTGAATAGAGTTTTACTTATTACTTCGGTAATTTCTCTCGTAACATTGAATCCAATCTTCAACTGTCATTTTTGAAACTAACTGACCAATGAGCTCAAAAGGAATCTGATCAGGTTTCTTAAACCTCATACAACTTTTACCCATATCAAGTTTTGCTTTAGAATGTTTCGGATATTCTTCAACAAGCCATTCGTATAATGCAGGGTTTGCATAAACCCCCATGTGATATAGGGCAATAAAGTTTTTTTGTGAGGCTATGGCAATAAATGGTAAAGGTAATTTAGGATTACAATGATAACCACTCGGATAAATACTATGTGGGACGACATAACCAATCATGCCATAATTTATCTCTTCAATAAACCCTTCAGGTAAATTCTCCAAAATAACTTGTCGGAGCCTTTGCATTGCCTCCTTTCTGTCCTCAGGTATTTGATCGATATACTCGTTTACCGTGTTAACTTGATATTGCATAATGTTTGTTTAATCTAGTAAAAATAATAATTAAACTCAAGCCAAAAATTGTTTGTGAAACTTTTTTTAGAATTAAGAACAAATTGAGCAACCACAGTCTTGGGTAAATGATTTTGATACCATGAAACCTTTCCTTTAACTCTTATAGTCTGGTCAGTTGATTTTAATTAATATTATTGTCAATTCCAACTTCCATAATTTGCCATTTGTATAAAGTGTTGGCCAATATAAGAAAAGATGACTCCTATCCATTTCTAAATCCTTTAGCTCAGATTTGAGTTTTGAAGAATCAAAGCAGTGGTTAAATTGAATTTTTATTTCGAAAGTCATTGCAAAGAATTGTCTAACTTTGTTCCTTTGTACAACAATTAAATCAATACAATATGAAAGACTCTATGGCACATGTGCACCTTATGTGCGAAGACTGGAAACGCGAATTGCTCTATTTTAAAAGTGAAATTCCTTTTTTTAGGAAAAAACTTGAAGAGGTGGCCTCAAAAAATACGGCTCAGGAAGTGATGATACAGGTTGAACATTTTGAAAATAAATTCAGAATAATGAGCGAAAATCTGGATGAAGTACTCCATGATGTTAACTTAAAGAATCAGTCAATTCTCGACAGAGCGGCTGAACAACCAAAATACATTAATGTTAAAATGATTGAAGGATTTGAAGTGATACATGAAGAAATGGAGAGTACCGCGCGGGATTTTTATGACACCAAAAAGGAATACTATCATTTTTTAGCTGACGTTCTTTGATAACGACTCCAAAACCCTAATAACCAAAAAGCCCCTTAAAGAATTCACTTAAGGGGCTTTTTTTGTGTATTTAAACTGGTTACGATCTCATTTTTGCTTGTAAACTTTGCCATCCGCCACCATTATAAACATCTTGCAAGCCTGCTGAAATCAAAATTGATTTAGCACTTGCACTCCTCATACCCGATGCACAGCAGGTAATGATGGGTTTTCCTTTCTCCTTTAATTTCCTCGCATGTCCTGAAAGATTGTTGAGAGGAATGTTTACTGAACCTTTGATGTGGCCTGAGTTATATTCGTTGATGGTTCGAACGTCGACAATGACAGCACCACTCTTAACCAAGGCAGCAAAATCTGTTTTAGGACCTAATCCCAATAAGTTTTTTATCGCTTGTAACATATTTTTAAACGGTTAAAGATTGATAATAATTAACATCCATCCAAGAGCCTGCATTTACGCAGTCAATTCCAATTGAACTCAAATATCGATGAGCTTGTCCACTTCTATTGCCTGAAGCACATACCAAAATCAAGGGCTTTTCAAAGTTTTTTATTTCATCAACTTTGTCCATAATCATATTTAATGGAATATTTTTTGAGTCTGCAACATGCCCTCCTTGAAACTCTTCATGGGTACGTACGTCCAAAATGGTTCCTTTTTTTTCTCTGATAATTTCTTCGATTTTCATTTTTATCATTTTTTTAATTTATGATACAAAGATATCGGTAGGGTAAAAATAAAAATGGCAACTTATGTTACATAGCCTTTTCAGATTTCACATTTGTTTTATTGTTTTTCCTGAAATACATATAGCTGAGCATTCCTATGACCAATAAAATTAATCCTGCTATAGCTTGTTTGGGTTTTTCGAAAACTGTGTTTATGACAAATGCAGCAGAAATAATTACAAAAATACCCGGTACCACAGGATACCAGGGTACTTTAACAGGTCTAGGCACTTCAGATTTTTTTATTCTTAAAACAAACAATGAAATCCCTGCCAAAGTCATAAAAATTATATCCATGAAAGTGGTATATGTTACCAAATCACTGAAAGTTCGCCAAAAAACGAGCAAGATTGCTGCCCATATTGCCTGAAACCACATTGCAATATAAGGTGTATGATAATCTTTATGAACTTTAGCTAAACTGTTGAAGAATATTTTATCTTTTGCCATTGCATAATATATTCTAGGTGCAGACATGGTATATATACCTATGGTACCAAAGACGGATATCATGATTCCAAGAGATACCATTTTGCCTCCATTTTTAAAAATTGTTGCCATTGCATCACCAGCCACTCGTTCAGAAGATGCGAATTGTTCAATGGATAATAATGAGAAATATGCAAAATTTATCAGAATATATACTGCGGTGACAATAAGTGTACCCAATATCATCGCTCTTGGTACGTTTTTTTGTGGAAGAATTGCTTCACCAGCAAGATATGAGGCATGATGCCAGCCACCAAAAGACCATAAAACACCAATTAAAGCCGTTAAAAATGAGCCTGGATGTTGTATTGGGTCAAAAGAACCGGCAAAGTGAAATACCCTGTCAACATCACCAAATATAAAAACTCCGGCAATGATCATCGCAACCAAAACCGCCAATTTTAATCCGGTAAAAATGTTTGAAAATAGCTGACTCAAGCCAACACCCTTTGCATTTAAAGCAGTCAACACCAAAATCGTTGATATAGCAATAAATATTTTGACGGGTTCGCTAATTGGCACAAAGAAAGTTAGGTAGTTGGCAAAGGCAAGGGATAATGCTGCAAGAGCTCCGGTATTGATAACAAGTAGTGTTACCCACCCATATAAAAAAGCGGTACGCTCACCGTAAGCCTCTTTAAGATAAACATAGACTCCTCCTGAATTTGGAAACATTGAACCCAACTCTGAAAAACTCAGCGAACCTGTCAATGCAATTAAGCCACCTATGCACCATGCAAGCAAGGCAAATACCGGATTTGGTAAATTTTTTACTACATCTGCAGGCGATATGAATATTCCGGAGCCTATGCATGATCCAACAGCAATCATTGTCAGACCATATAATGATAACTTCCGCTTTAATTCTTCCATTTATTAAAAGTTTGAAAGCGAAAATAATCAAAAAAAACTTATTTCATGTTTTATTTCATACCAACTGCCCTTGGTCTGGTTACAATCTTTTGAAGAATATATGTACCGATTTGTAAGCCGTGCCTGTTTCCTGTATCGCATCCGTGTCTATAGTGGATTCCTCCGTAAACTCTGCTTACTGAAGCTTCTAGAGCTGCTTCGTAGAATGAAGGAAACGAACGAACACCATTGCCATATTCATTTTCAGTACTGTCTGTGAGGGCAAAATTTTGACCATAAAGGTATGTACAAACTGCTGCTGAGGCTGCTGAAATCGTGCTGTGCCCTGATGTGTGTTCAGGAAAAGGTGGTGTCTGTAAATATGGTTTCCATTTTGAATCCATGTACTGGTTGATATAAGTTTCAGGACGAATGAGATCGTATTTGTATTTGGTATACCAACAAGATCTGAATCCTTCAAAGAGGGCAAGCGAAACATAAAGATAACTCTCAGAAGCAGTAAGTATATCTGCTTTCGATTTTTCACATGCCTGACGATTTATATTCATCCAGTGTCCTGCGGGTGTCATTTTCTTTGCATCATGTATCGCATGACCGTTGTGGATTGAAACCACCGGATTGTCATCCCAGAATTTAGCAATTGCTATTTGTTCAGGTTTCAATGCATTACCAATGGCCCTTATTTCACTCGCCTGATCATAAAAAGTACTTTTTGGATCTTTACTAAAAGGAATAGGACCCTCGGCTTCAATCATTCCAGTCGAATCAAATACAAAAGACCTCATTTTAAACCAATTTGGTTCAAGGGCATCGAGATAGTCAGGTGGAGTTGGTCTCCAGGCACCTTCCTTAAATGAAGTAGTATGCTTAGGCATAGACCTTGTTTGCTTATAATTATCGGTATCAGCCCACTTTTTTATTGCTTCAGCAACTTTATTCCCATAAGCTACGGAATTATCAAAAACATCCTTTGGTATACCCAATTCAGCCATTTCTTTTAAAATCTGGGTATGACCTGAAACTAAATCTGCTTCAGAAAAGATGAATTTTTTAGCTGTTGCATGAAATGCCTGAATGGCAGAAAGCGGCAGGCAAATGGTTTGACCCTGCGGTAATATAGGGATTTCAGGAAAATCATTCAACTGTCCCTTCATACTCTTATACTCTGGTTTCAGGTTTCTCAAAACTTCATAAGCAGCAATAGATGGATATGCATAATTTCGACTTGAAACGGGTGGAGAGAAAAGGTCTGAAATGATGACATCCGTATAACTTTTTACACTTCTATGCAGATATTCAGGGTTTGCGGCAGCCTTCATGTAATCGGTTTTAGATTCATTTTTACATGAGTAAACCAGCAGCACAGCCAGAATAACCACAAGACTGAATGCAACAATTGTATTAATTTTCTTTAACTGAAACTTTATGAATCGCATGTATTATCTTTATGAATGGATGATTGAAAATTTTAATATAAGACTTTGACTGATTTTTGTACGTAATTGATTTCTATATGTTATTAATATACAGAGTGATTTTCATCATAATCATATTTTTTAATACCATTCTAATATCATGTAGTCAAAATACTGAATTCAAAATTATTGGCAATGGTGACAAAGTGGTTATTCCTTTTGAGTTTCAATACAACTATATCATTGTAAAAGTACTGGTCTCAGGAGTATTCGAATTGCGTTTCCTGGTGGATACTGGTGCTGAATATTCTGCAATCACGCAGAAGGAAGTTGCGGATTTGATGGGAATTCAATATAGCAGGAAGATCAATGTATTAGGTGCTGATCAAAAAACATTACTGAAAGCTTTTGTAGGAACAGGTGTTGATTTGTCCATATCAAATCTAGATATCAAAA
>JAEUUM010000423.1 GCA_016787375.1 Saprospiraceae bacterium | reverse complement strand
ACCTTCCTGGATACAAATGAAGGTCAAGGTTCATTTATGGCAAGACCGATGTTTGCAAAATTCTTAGAAAATATTGAAAAAAATCAGAATGTAGACTATGATCCTTCGATGCAATTTAAAAGACCGGAAGGTGAAATCAATATTGAATTAGATTGCTACAAATATCAATTATCGGGCATCGAAACTTCTAATTCATCAAAAAATGCGGCAATCTACGAAGATCCATTTGACGAGGGTTCAGGCAAATCGGATGATTTTGTAGAATAATTTAAAACAACTTATGAATTCTTTTCAAGCCCTAATTTTTAATGTTTTTATCTTGATTGTCTTTGGCTCGTGGCTTGCCTTAGGTGCTTATGACAAAGCTGCTACTGCAATGCAACTGGATGTTTTAATTCCCCCAATATCCGGATTATTTTTGTTATTACTTTCTCCTTGGATTGCCAAACAAAAAAATCGTTCTTTATTATTGGCGGCTATAGTTACCATTGGTTTATTATTTTATTTTTACAAACCTTTTATTTATTCAACAGGTGAACCAAAAATTAGGGTATTAATACAGATTGTTACATGTATTTGGTCTTTGTTTTTTCTGGTAAAAAACTTAATTACCAATAAATTAAAAAAAACTGCTTCGACCGAAACCAAACTCCCGCTATGATCACAAGAAAATTAATTCTGTCAGCAAGCCTGTTTTCTGTATTTCTCCTATACATTGTTGGATGTGTCCCCCCCTCAAACATAGATAATACAGAAGTAAATGCAACTTATAGAGATACTGTTTGGCAGCGTGTTTATATGCTTCAAGAGAAACAAGATATCCCGGGTTTACTGAGTTTAATAAAGAGCAAAAATCCAACTTTGCGATATGGTGTTGCGATGGCCTTTGCTTCTTTGAGAGATTCTTCTGCTTTGGATAGTATGTTTGTTTTATTGAATGACAAAAATCTAAATGTGCGTGAGGCAGCTGCATACGCACTTGGACAAATTGGATCAGCAAAAGCATCAGCTGCTTTATTGGCTGCATATGATAACAAGGATACCCTTAATCAAAAAAGCAGGCTTAACTCAACCATTCTTGAAGCAATTGGTAAATGTGGTACGTCCAATTATCTGAAACCACTTGCCACCATTTCAACCTTTTACCGAAGTGACTCTTTGCTTTTATTGGGTCAGTTGCGCGGTTTGTATAGGTATGGATTAAGAGGTATAAGTTCGCCTGAAACCGTTAAAAGGATTAATCAAATAACCAAAGACAAGACCATGCCCTTGCCAGTACGAATTATGGCGGGCAACTATTTAGCCAAAGTTAAAAATATAAACATTGATAGCTTTGAAACTGACTTGCTCTCCATACTCTCTTCCGAAAAAAGTGCGGAAATTAGAATGTCTGTGGCGACTGCACTTTCGAAAATCAAGAAAAATTCAGTCTATGACCAGTTAAAGAACTTGTTTAGAAAAGAAAAAGACTACAGGGTTCAAGTCAACATAATCAACACACTTAAAAGTGCTCCATACGAAACATCAAAATTTTTCTTTAGATCAGTCTTAAACAACCAAAATATTCATGTAAGCAAATCTGCTTGTAGCTTTTTTATAGACAACGGGACTCCGAAAGATGCCGGTTGGTATTGGACATTAGCAAGAGATACACTTAAAGAACCTCTTTCAGTAGAACTCTACACCGCTGCCAATAAACACCTATCTCCTTATTTTAAAGATGCAAAAGCCGGATTGAATGCTGAATTGAAATATAAGTTTGATCAAGAAAAGGATCCTTTTTTAAAGGCCGGATACATTCGTGCCTTGGGTATGTACCCTTTTAATTATAGATTATTAAGACAAATAGGGCTCTCCTCAGGATTTGTTCAAGTCAGGACCACCTCAATTGAAATGCTTTCAAATATTCTTAAGGATCCTGCATTTTATTATAACTTTGGTGAAAGAGCAAAAGAAGCCAAAAGAGAATTGGTTGAAATAATGGCACAAGCCATTGTGAGCAATGATGTTGGACTCATTTCAGTTGCATCTGAAACAATCAGAGAGCCCAGATTAAACTTTAAACTTTGGTTTCCGGATTATTCTTTCATGAAAAACGCTTTGGCCAAACTTAAAATGCCTAGAGATCTTGAAGCATATCAGGAGCTTCAAAAAACAATTTTTTATTTATCCGATTCAACTTGGGTTCAAAATAAAAAACTAAGTTATACCCATACGCTTGATTGGCGATTACTGAATACCATAAAGGAAAAATGTCTTGCAACAGTTGAAACAACAAAAGGAAAAATAATCATTGAGCTTCTCCCAGAACAAGCTCCCGCATCA
>JAEUUM010000417.1 GCA_016787375.1 Saprospiraceae bacterium | reverse complement strand
TCGGCCCAATAGAGTCAAAAAGTTCTGGAATTACCGATAATCGATGCTGGAAAAGATTTTCTTGATCCTTTCTGCAGCTTATAAATACTTCGAGGCCTGCTTCCTCAGCTATTTCGACTAAATGTTGCCAAAAAGTTTTTGAACCAATTAACATCAGTGCTTTGTCTTTGCCCATTCTGGTGCTTCGGCCACCGGCCAATATCAAAGCTTTAACTGGTATTTCCAATTGAAGAATCAGGGAATTATGTAGCCAATCAATTCTATTACCAGTTTTCTGTCATTTGATAATCTGGGTACTTTATTCTGTCCGCCGAGTTTTCCTTGTGATTTCATGTAATTTCTGAAGGAATCCTTTTGTAATATTCGCACCTTCAGGGTTTGTAAAATGGACCCTTTTATCAAGTCTTCATAGTATATATTTTGCTTAACCATTTCCTCATTCAAACATTCCGCAAATTTCACCGGATCATCAGGTAATTGATCAAACTCCACAAACCATTCGTGATATGGTTTTGAGCCGGGCTCTGGATTGATTTGAGGAGCCACAGTAAATTCAGTAACCTTGGCCTTGACTTTTTCGCAAGTTCTAAGCATAGCTTCTTCGACTTCCTTACCAATTACATGTTCTCCAAAAGCAGAAATAAAATGCTTCACCCTACCGGTTACAATGATCCGATATGGGTTCAGGCTTACAAATTCGATGGTGTCACCAATGTTATATCCCCATAAGCCGGCATTGTTATTGATAATCAACACATAGTTGACTCCTGTTTCTATTTGGCTGAGATTAAGTCTTGTTTGATTTTCAGAACCATACTCTGAAGTGGGAATGAACTCAAAAAATATCCCTGAATTGGTGTTCAACAAGAGCCCTTTTTCATTCTGGCTGTCTTGAAATGCTATAAAACCTTCAGAGGCAGGATAAGTTTCTACGCTGTCAAGTCGTTTTCCAACCAATTCTTCAAGTGAGGCACGATAAGGTTCGAAATTGACACCGCCATAGACAAACATGGAGTAGTTTGGAAACAAATCCTTGATGTGTTTTTTGCCTGATCTGTCCAGTAACCTTTCATAGTACATCTGTACCCAAGGTGGAATACCGCTGATCAGTCTCATGTCGGCACCTAATGTCTCATCAACAATGGCTTCGACTTTATCTTCCCAGTCTTCAATGCAGTTGGTTTGGTAACCGGGCAATTGATTTGTCCGCAACCATGAAGGAACCTGATGGTTGACAATACCCGACAGGCGACCAGTGAGTATATTGCCTGTTTTTTCAAGTTCGGGACTCCCGGAGAGGAAGATTAGCTTACCATCAAAAAAACTACCTTTTCCGGTTTTGCCATAGTAGTTGAAAAGCGCATTACGAGCTGTACCGAAATGGTTCGGCAGGCTATCCTTGGTGAGTGGAATGTATTTAACTCCCGAAGTCGTTCCACTGGTTTTTGCAAAATACATGGGTACTCCCGGCCAGAGTACAGATCTTTTACCCTCTTTTATTTTTTCGATATAAAGTTTAAGACCTTCATAATCTCTGATTGGAACATTGTTTTTGAAATCATCATATGTTTTGATTTGGTGAAAATCATGATCCTTCCCGAATACCGTGTCTTTGGCTTTGCTGATTAAGTTTTGAAATATTTCATCCTGTGTGTATTTTGCATTTGCAGACCACTTCAAGATGTCAGAGGCTACTTTTTTTGCGAAAGGATATATAAGATTTGATTTCCAACCCATCATGTAAATATAAGGGTTTCATCAAATATCGGATAAAATTTTATTCCTAAAATTTCTAGTATTCATTTACAAATGAATGAATCTAAGGCGCAGTATCCGAATGCAGTGAAGTTGGAGTAGCGTTCTGATAATGTTTGAGCTTGAGAGATGAATTTTCAGTTATATTTTTATTGGAAATTTAAACTCAAAGTTTTCAATCGAATTCTGCATTTTGTAAAAATCAGGGCACACATTCTATAAAAGAAAGGTGCCCTGCATAACCCCAAAAAAACCAAATGAAGATAAATTTTTGTAACTTTTGAGATGTTAGTTTATTGTTTTTATGACTTAAATACAGTTTACAAGTCACAACAAAATTGCGGTCTTTTAATTAAAGAAGTTTGGTATTTATCGCATAATAAATAATTGGTATGTAATATTGCTTTTTAATATAAAAAATGGCAAAACTCCGAAGA
>JAEUUM010000310.1 GCA_016787375.1 Saprospiraceae bacterium | reverse complement strand
ATCAATTGCCGTTTTAAAAAAATGTGGGATGAAATATTTAAAAGATATTTCCTTTTCTGGTTTTGAAGGCGAGCTGTATTTCATCGAAAAGTAATGTTGAGGGTAGATATTTTGTAATTTCGAAAATATTTGACCGATTACAAATTAGCACCACCAAATAATACCGTACACAAAAACTAAAAACTAAAACACTTTTAAAGCGTTCTGCTGTATATCTTTGCGCCGTGCAAAACCTAGAGACTCTGCTGGAGAAGTACCGCGATGACAGCAGAACCGAAAAAATAAACTCTATCCTCTCCAAAGGGAAAAAACAAGATCTGTATTTAGAAGGTCTTTCAGGTTCTTCTATTGCCTTTGTTATAGCAGGATTGTGGTTGCGCAATCCCAAACAAATGGTTTTAATTGCCACAGATCAGGAGGAAGCAGCCTACATGTACAATAATCTGGACAATATTCTTTCTTTAACGAAAGTGCATTATTTGCCCGATTCCTTTAAAAAAACAGGAAACTTTGACCAGATTTCTTCTACACAGGTATTGCAAAGGACGGAAGTTGTAAATTATATATCAGACGCAGAAAATGATCACAGCATCATAATCACCTATCCCGAAGCACTTTTTGAGTTAATCGTTTCTCCAGAGGCAATTCAAGATCAACGTATTACCATCACTAAAAATGAGCCAGTTGACATCACTTTTTTAACAGAGGTGTTGGTTGAGTATGGCTTTGAAAGAACAGATTTTGTTTATGAGCCCGGGCAATTTTCAATCAGGGGAGGAATCTTTGATATTTATTCTTTTGGCAATGAGTGGCCTTATCGGATTGAACTATTTGGGGATGATGTGGAGTCAATTAGATTATTTGATCCTGTTTCTCAATTATCTCAAAAAAATGTAAGTAAGGTGGTGATTATACCACATGTCAACAAAAAATTTGAGCAAGCTCAAAAACAAAGTTTTTTTGAAATCATATCAGCCGATGCAATCGTTTTCTTAGCTGACCAAAACAATTTTGTTGATGCATTACAAACTTGTTTTGAAACAGCCGAGAAGTTGGTTGAGAAAATGAAGTTTTTAGAAGCAGATGAGAAAAGTGAATTCATTCGCGACAGAGCGTTTATTCAACCTGCGAAAGTATTGTTGCAAGCGTCAGAATTTTCGAAGATTTTTTACTCAATAAAGCAAGACCAAGAAACCCAAAACGTCTATTTTGGAATAAAGCCACAACCTTCATTTAACAAGAATTTTAAATTGCTGATAGAATCGCTGGAAGAAAATCAGCGAGCAGGGCTAGAAAATTATTTGTTTACAGACAACCCAAGACAAATAGATCGTTTTGAGTCTATATTTAATGATCTTGGTGCGAATGTTCAATTTTATCCTGTAACAAAAGGCATTGACCAAGGCTTCATAGATTATCATTTAAAGATAGCTTGTTATACTGATCATCAGATTTTTGATAGGTTTCATGGATACAAACTCCGCAAGAGTTTTACCAAAGACATGGCAATCAATTTGCGAATGTTACGGGAACTGCAACCTGGAGATTTTGTCACCCACATTGATCATGGAGTTGGCAAATATTCTGGTTTGGAAAAGCTCAACATCAACGGCCATATTCAAGAATCGGTACGATTGATTTATAAAAACAATGACATACTTTATGTGAGCATAAATTCTCTTCACAAAATATCAAAATATGTAGGAAAGGATGGCACAGAACCGGCTTTGCACAAACTAGGATCAGATACTTGGAAAACACTAAAAGCGAAAACCAAAAAGAAAGTAAAAGATATAGCCGGGGAGTTGATAAAATTATATGCTAAAAGAAAAGCCTCACCCGGACATGAGTTTCCACCTGATGGATACTTGCAAAATGAATTAGAAGCAAGTTTTCTCTATGAAGATACACCCGATCAGTTCAAAGCTACACAAGATGTCAAAACAGATATGGAAAAAGCATATCCGATGGATCGTCTGATATGCGGGGATGTTGGATTTGGCAAAACTGAAATTGCGCTTAGAGCAGCATTCAAAGCTGTAACGGATGGCAAACAAGTAGCCGTTCTTGTTCCTACAACTATTTTGGCATTACAACATTATAAAACTTTTTCTGAGAGACTCAAAGAATTTGGTGTTACTGTAGATTATCTAAACAGGTTTAGGACAACTAAAGAAAAAAAGGAAATCATTGAAAAAACCAAGAACGGAAAGATTGAGGTAATCATTGGTACACATAGTTTAGTTGGCAAAGAAATCGCCTTCAAAGATCTGGGTTTATTGATTATTGATGAAGAGCAGAAATTTGGTGTTACGGCCAAAGAAAAATTAAGAAGCTTTAAAGTGAACGTTGATACCTTGACGCTGACAGCAACGCCCATCCCTCGCACACTTCAGTTTTCTTTGATGGGGGCAAGAGATTTTTCGGTGATAAAAACACCCCCGCCAAACAGACAACCGATACACACCGAGGGTCGTGTTTGGAATGAAGACCTTATTAAAGATGCCATCAATTATGAAATCCAAAGAGGGGGGCAAGTTTTTTTTGTACACAATAGAGTTAAAAGCCTTGAGGAAGTGGCAGGGGTATTGAAGCGAATGTGTCCTGATGCTTCCATTGGTATAGCACATGGGCAATTGGAATCAGATAAACTTGAAGAAATTCTACTTGGATTCATAGAAAAAAAATACGATGTACTGGCGTGTACAAACATTATCGAAACGGGTCTGGACATACCCAATGCAAATACCATAATTATAAATAATGCCCACCAGTTTGGCTTAAGTGATCTACATCAACTCAGAGGAAGGGTTGGACGGTCCAATAAAAAAGCTTATTGCTATTTATTATGTCCTCCTCTTTCTGCTATGACATCAGATGCCCGTAAACGAATTCAAACGCTTGAGGAATTTGCTGATCTTGGAAGTGGATTTACCATTGCAATGCGTGACCTGGACATAAGAGGTGCAGGCAATATGCTGGGAGCAGAGCAAAGTGGTTTTATTGCGGACATAGGTTTTGAAATATTTCAGAAAATACTTGATGAGGCAATAATGGAACTTCGACATGGTGAGTTTAAAGAAATATTTGCCGACCAAAAAGAAGAAGCTGTATTTGTTAGAGATGTAATCGTTGAAACCGATCAGGAAATGCTCATTCCTGACAATTATGTTAGTAACATACAAGAGAGACTTTCTTTGTATACAGAGCTCGATTCAATAAACACAGAGGAAGACTTAAGCTTATTTGCCGAAAGGTTGCGAGACAGATTTGGTAGAATTCCAACACAAGTGAATGAGTTGATGGAAGGTCTTCGTCTTAGATGGGTGGCAAAAAATCTAGGTTTTGAAAAAGTAGTTATTAAGGGAGGGAAACTAAGATGTTTTTTTGTGGCAAATCCACAATCTGCATTTTATGAATCCGCATTTTTTAACAAGCTGTTAAAAATACTCCCTGAGCTCACGCTTACTTTCGGTATTTCTTTGAAACAATCAAACAATTCATTAATGGTCATCAAAGAAAAGATGCATACTTTAGGTCAAACAAGAGATTTGCTTGAAAGAATTTATGAAAATTTAAAGTAAGGAATCTTATTAAATTACACATAAAATACCAAGCAGACCCCAAATGACTATTCCATCAGAATAAACCGTGCCCACTGATGAGGGTCAAAGCTTAGTTCCTGCAACTCCTTCTGTGCTGCACAGAAGGCGTCCGGGATGCTCATTTTTCTTCCAACAATTTACGGTAAATGGTGGTCATCAACATACTGTTTGCTTGTCTGGCACCTGCCAAAGACGCATCATGACGAATTCTTATCAAAAATAATTGAAAATGGTAATTTTTATTTGAGAGAGAGAAAACATTTTTCAAAAAATAAGTAAATCAATCGCGTCATATGGTACATCAACCTTAAAGAATTTTTTATAAGTTTTTAAAAGTTGATTATCTTGGTCTTATAAATCACAACCATTGAGGGCAATTCTTGTCTTTATTGTTTTTTTGACGTCTATTTTGTGTCAAAAAAGTTTAGTAGCACAACCCGCATGCGTTCAATGCTGTTGTGGCAATGCTATAGAAGTAGGTGTTCCTGGTGGCAATTTTGAAGATCCACCTTATTCGAATCCAATCATCGTTTATTTTGCGGGTGAAATGTATAGTACCTGGTCCGTTATTTCGGGCTCTATTGATGTGCTTGGCCCGAATTATTCAAACTGGGCATCCGGAAATCCAAATGGCGCTTCTCAATTTATTGATTTGCATGGCAATACACCCGGTTCGTTTTCTACAACCCTGAATGGTTTAAATGTTGGTTACGAATACACAATCGTATTATGGTACGCAAAAAATGCCGGAGCGGCTTCGGCCAATTGTCAGATACAAGTGGCAGGTGGTGCATGGCTTGATCAAACCTGGACCGCAACCAACAATGGTGCCAGTGGATGGCTGCAAAAATGTTATAGTTTTACAGCACAAGCTGTGAGTGCCGAGCTCAAATTTACAGGGACTGGTCCAACAACTGCGGGAGGTGTGTTACTCGATGATATTACCATGTTTTGTTGTCCGCCAAAATCTAAACCTGTCATCAATAATCCACCTCAAGATATAGCAGGAATCCAATGTTTGGCTGATGTGCCACCGGTAGATATACTCGATGTTACCGATGATTGCGATAACAATCCGGTAGTTAAATTTACTTCTTCGAAATCTGGAAATCCTTGCAATCAGACTATTATCAGAAACTGGGAGGTGACCAATACTTGTGGAGAAAAGACTACTGCAAAACAGGAAATTCTTATTGAAGATACCGAAGCTCCGATTTTCAATAAAAATCCACAAGATAAAATAATTGATTGTTCAGATGACATCACCGGTCAGTTTGTCACCTGGCTTTCTTTATATGGTGGGGCTCAAGCTACGGACAATTGCAATACAACTTTAGGTTGGAGTAAGGATTATGATAATGAACCAACATATCCATGCAGTGAAACCCTTGTCACATTTATAGCCGAAGATAATTGTGGTAATACGAACTCAAAAACAGCAAAATTCATCGTAGAAGACTTCGAAAAACCAAAGATCAACATTCCACCGGTAGATGTTATACTTAGTTGTCATCCAAATCCGTATGATTCTTTGTTAAGCTGGGTGAACAAGCACGCTAATTGTATTGCAACAGATAATTGCGGTTTGTTGAAATGGACCAATAACTTTAATGGTGATCTGACAAAAACTAATTATTCTGTAGTGTTTACTGCGACGGATGAATGTGGTAATAGTATAAACTTTACTTCTACCTTCGAAATAAAACCCGGGGGAGTCACGAAGTTTTTAACTAAAACCTCTTGCAACTTAGCCCAGGTAGGGACAGACACAATCGTATATCAAATTAATGGGTGCGATTCTATCGTTATTACCAAAACTAATTTTTCACCCGCAGATACTTCCTATATTTCAGGAATAACCTGCAACTTTTCAGAAGCAGTTAAAGATACGACCATATTTAAAAATCAAAATGGTTGCGACAGTCTGATAATCAGAAATATTTCTTTCGTAAAGCCGGACACAACAGTACTTGAAAATAAAAGTTGTTCAATTCTGAATTTCTCAATTGATACAACCATTTATCAGGGAAAATTCTGCGACAGTGTGGTTTTGATAAAAAACATTCCATTAATGTCTGATGCTGTTTTATTGACCTACAATACCTGTGATTCAACAAAAGCAGGAACTTTTATCACAACTCTTCTTAATCAAAACGGATGTGACAGCGTGATTACCGAAATCATAAGCTATGCAGGATTTACCTTCAGCAATAAAACAGTTGATTTGTGTGGATATCAGCCGAATTATACCGATACCCTAAAATACATTACACCCGAATGTGATAGTTTTGTTTATGTGCAATACATTTTTCACGTTGCTGATACAATAAAAATAATAAAGGGAACATGTGAAGAAAAATTAGTTGGAGTTGATACAATTAATCTTATCAATAAATGGGGATGTGATAGTGTCATTGTCACAAGTAAAATCCTTTTACCTACAGACACAACGTTCCAGTACACAAACACATGTAACCCGAAAGATGCAGGAATATATTATAAATCATTGACCAATAAATACGGCTGTGATAGTATAATTATTCAACAAATAAGCTATGAAAAACCTGATTCAGTGTTTATTGAAACCACAACCTGCGACCCTTCAATGGTGGGTGTTTATGTACAAAATTATCCCACGGCATTTTGTGACAGTGTGGTTGTAACCACAAAGAAACTTGCTAAAAGTTCTGAGGCAAAATCTACCATTTATTCTTGTTTGGTAAATGCGATCAAAAGTGACACTGTTTACCTAAAGAATCAAGCCGGTTGTGACAGCCTCTCAATTACTGAGATGATTCCCAGACCATTGCAAGGCTATATAAACATTAAAGATGAAACTTGCAAAGGACAGGGAAATGGTGCTATTGAAGTGGACTCTGTGAAAAATGGTACCGGACCATATTTTTATAGTTTTAATGACATTGATTATTTTCCTTTAAATAAAATAAACAATCTTTTACCTGGAAACTATACAATGTTCCTTAAAGATATCTCCGGCTGTAAGGCACAAATAGATAATATTTTGATTTCTTATGCAGAAACCTTTTCAATTGAATTGGGCATGGATAAGGTTATAAAAGAAGGGACAGAACTGAAATTGACGCCAAGCTATTCTTCCCAACCATATAATATTTTATGGTCACCTGCTTCTTTATTTAGCTGCCCGTCTTGTCCTGAAAACACAATTAAGCTTTCAGGAGACCAAAAAATAGTACTTTATGCAGAAAATCAAAATGGGTGCCCTGCCTCAGACAGTATTTTCTTCAAGGTTAAACCAGATATAAAAGTATTTATTCCGAATGTTTTTTCACCTGATTTGAACGGGATAAACGATTTTTTCACCATATATGGCGATTACCACCTTTTAAACATCAAAGAGTTAAATATATACTCCAGATGGGGCCAACAGGTATTTCATACTGAAAACATTCCTCCCAATAATCCGACACTTGGGTGGAACGGAAAAATTGAGGGCAAGCTGATGGACCCTGCCGTATTTGTGTTTTGGGCAATACTTGAATTTGATGATGGAAGTATCGAAACGTATAAAGGAGAAGTTTTGATTGTAAGGTAATTAACAGTCAAACTATCCCATTTCCTATCCCATTTCCTGCACCACTTCTTTTACTTCAGGTATCATTCGTTGCATCATTCCTTCAATTCCGGCTTTTAATGTTACCGTTGATGAAGGGCAGCCACTGCATGAACCCTGCATTATAACATAAACAACTCCGGCCTCATAACGTTTGAACTCGATATTGCCACCGTCCATTTCGACTGCAGGCTTCACATAAGTATCGATAAGGTCTTTGATTTTTTTTACCAATTCTGCTTCGTCACCCTGGTATTGTTCTGAATGGGCGTCTTCAGTTATTTTTTCCATCGCCTCAGCATAACCCTCTTTCACAATCACATCTTCGCTTTCAACATATTTTTTGATAAAATCTTTCAGACGAAGCATGATGTCTTCCCAGTTGTAATTGATTTCTTTGGTGATTGTTACATAATTGTTGTTTATGTATACACCTTTTACATAGGGCAGATCAAATAAAGCCAATGCAAGCGGTGACCAATCTTCAGCGGATGCTTTATCTTTAAAATCGGCAGTGCCTTTATAAAGCATTCTGTTTGTAACGTATTTTAGTGATTCCGGGTTAGGGGTTTGTTCGGTATATAACATGACCGGAGACTTGGTAATTGGTTCCATTTTTTCTTATTTAGAATAATTCTACAAAATTAATGGAAAATTGTTCATTTACCAACCTTATCCGTATAATTCATATTGAACTTGTGAGCGCTCAT
>JAEUUM010000275.1 GCA_016787375.1 Saprospiraceae bacterium | reverse complement strand
CCACAAAAGTTGATGCGAGGTAGAATGTTCAATTAACCACGTCACCCGCCATTGAGCCAAACGCCTGTTACCACCAGTGCTTCCTTGTCTGCCGTGGTTTGTCGGTCTATTTGTTACTACGTTTTTCATTGTCTTTTGTCGTGCGATGGGGCATTTTTTAAAATTTCTTTTCTCTTGGGTCGGCTTTGCAAGCTCTTTTAAAAGCTTTGGTTTTAGCGTTGGCTTGTGTGGCTTTTAAATGTGCTTGCAAATGCGTTGGCTATTTCCCGTTCATTGCTAGCATTATTTCTTCAAAACTTTGTATGCTTGATTTCAAATCTTCAATAATGTCAACTGCTAAAACATCAGGGTCAGGCAAGTTAGCAAGGTCGGTAAGGCTCTCGTCTTTTATCCAACTAATATCTAGACTAGTTTTATCTCTTTCAATTATTTCTTGGAAAGTGAATTTTCTCCAACGACCCTCTGGGTTCGTAACTGCGTTGTAAGTTTCCTTTCTCTTGTTGATGTTATTAGGATTGTAGCATTCAATAAAATCTTTCAAGTCTTCCAATTGCAAAGGGTTTTTCTTCAAAGAAAACTTGATATTGGTTCTGAAATCATAAAACCAAATTTCTTTTGTTTGTGCTATTTTAGAAGCTGGTTTGTTGTCGAAAAACAAAACGTTAGCTTTTACCCCTTGTTTGTAAAAAATTCCTGTTGGTAAGCGAAGTATAGTATGCAAGTTGGTTGTTTCTAACAATTTCTTTCTAATAGTTTCACCTACAAAACCTTCAGACAAAACATTGTCAGGTAAAACTACTGCTGCTCGACCGTCTGATTTTAGCATTGTGCGAATATGTTGCACAAAGTTCAACTGCTTGTTACTTGTGGTAACCCAAAAGTCCTGGCGATTATAAGTAAGGTCTTCGCTGTCTTGTTCACCTTCGTCATTGGTAAACGTCATACTGCTTTTTTTACCGAAAGGCGGATTGGCTAAAACATAGTCAACTCGCAAACCACTATCAGAAATCAAAGCATCGGCAGGAGAAATGAAATTGTCGCTTTCAAAGTCACCGATGTTGTGCAGAAACAAATTCATCAAAGCCATTCTTCTTGTTCCGGCTACAATTTCATTTCCGAAAAATGTTTGGTGTTTTAGAAATTCCTTTTGCTCACGGTTCAATGAATAGTTGACGGGATTGGCAATGAAATCATAAGCCGCTAAAAAGAAACCACCTGTTCCGCAAGCAGGGTCGGCAATTGTTTTCATTGGTTCAGGTCTTACGCATTCGACCATTGCACGGATTAACGCTCGTGGCGTAAAATACTGACCAGCACCGCTTTTGGTATCTTCCGCGTTTTTCTCCAAAAGACCTTCGTAAATTTTTCCTTTTACATCAGCTCCCATTGTGCTCCATTGCTCTTTGTCAATCATATCAATGAGCTTAAAGAGTTTGGCAGGGTCTTGAATTTTATTTTGGCTCTTGGTAAATATTTGTCCCAATACGCCTTTTGATTGCGATAGTTCACGCAATAAGTTTGTGTAGTGGTTTTCTAACTCTGCACCACGTTTGGCAACCAAACTTTCCCAATTGTATTCCTTGGGGATGGGAAGTTTTCTGTTGTATGGCGGTTTACTGAACTCGTCTGCCATTTTTAAGAAAAGCAAATAAGTTAGTTGTTCCAAATAGTCGCCATAGCTTACGCCATCGTCTTTAAGTATTGTGCAGAAACTCCATACTTTACTTATTATGCTTGATGTATTGTTGCTTTCGTTGCTCATATCTTTGCAGTCTCTTTTCTTGATTTTGTTTGTTTTAATTTTTTCTCCTTCGTTTTCTTCGCAGGCTTATTCTTTTCCCTTTCTGCTTTTATTCTTTCCAACAATAACGAAGCAGGTTCATCATTGGGGTCTTGTTCTACTAATTTACCTTCAAATGCTTTTTTCAAAACACTCTGTCTCATTAGTCCAATTTTACCCGAAGTTGCAGGCAAATAATAATATACGCCTGTTAAGTCTTCAAGAATTTTCAAGATATTATCTAATTCGGAAAATACTTGTTCGACTTTTTCTACAATTCTGTTTTGTTCATTAATTGGAGGGAA
>JAEUUM010000237.1 GCA_016787375.1 Saprospiraceae bacterium | reverse complement strand
TCCGCTATAGAATTAATTCCTTGCCAGCATTTCTTAGAATCTATAAGCCATGGTGAAGTGTCACGTTTTGGATGAGTAAATCTAACACCGTGGTCATATTCAATATTTTCATAGCGAATTGGTCTTTGTCCAATCTCATGTAGTTCAGGATAGCTACAATTAGGAGGTGCACACCTTAAATGCTCACAAACAACTCGCCATTTATTAAGTTCCCTTTTATAAAGTATGGTCAAGTCAGTATCTTCAAGGGTTTGTTTAATCTTAAACAGCGAAGCGTCTTCTTCTATATTTTCAATTGCAGTAAGAATAAATTTTGCTTGTGGATATCGTGTTTTTAATTCACAAACTCTAGAATACATAGTACCGATGTTCACGTATGCATCGAAAACCTTATCACCTTTTCCCTCGAAAACCCGTTGAATCTCGCAACTCGGTAAGTCCTCGAAATCACTACAACATCGATACCCCAGCATAGATAAAGCCATTGCTAATGATGACAGACCTGATCCTCCGGAACCGAATGCAAAAACTGGTCTTTCGGAAGGATATATGTTAAACAGAGAAGCACCTTCACTATTAATTGCTCCGATTGTAGTTAAAGTTGGAAGTATTGAATACGAATTTGACGATCTAATGTCTCTACGTTGACTAATTAATGACTGCTTAGATGCTAGTACATCTAACCCTTTGAACTGATGATTTATCCAAAGATCTACGGGGCCTTGTATTGGAAGTGAGTCAATTAGTTTTTTTGCGCCTTCTCTTGACAGAACATAACCAGATAAATGCCAAAGGCCACGAACTGGACGAAACAAATTCCTTGAAAGAAGTGTCTTTGGCGAACCATATTTTACTTCAAGATAGGATAGATAAAGTATATCAAAACTTGTCTTGGTATCACTTATTGATAACACATCATTCCAAACTTTATCCATTTTTATTGCAAAATTGGAATGAAACCAGATATCATCTTCAAGTATAAGTGTATATTCATTTTCACCGGCCGCGACTTTCTCCCAAACTTTAATATGTGATTGAGCAACAGCGCATTCGGCTCGAGTCATCCTAATAAGACTATCTAATTCTAATTGCGTTGGAAGGGTTAATGGCTGAGGCTCTACAAAAAGTTGGTCACTCAGTGTATAAAATGGGGTAACCTTATCATCTGGGATTGGATCTTCATTAAAATCTTTAGCATCAACTGCAACAAGACGTTCAGTTAAATCAAGAAGTCTAGTTCCCGAAGAGTTCAATATTCGACTAAGTTCTTGCTTCATCTTGAACCAGCGTTTGGGGGCTCTATCTAGGTTTATGACATAGACCCTCATTATCTGTCGGCTATCATTCTCATTATCGGCGCCAAATGCTTGACACTTTCGCCTTGGAATTAGTTTTCTTATAATCAACCAAAGCCTAAAAGCACGATTGACAATTGCTGAACGTTCGGGTAACAAATTCATCGACTCTCTATTTTCTCTTAAGAATGATAAGATTTCTGGTTCGAGAGTCTCCAGTTTCTTTTGTCATTTCGATAACTAAGTGGCCATTTACTTGTTGAGATTTTCTCCCAATCATGCAAAACAAGCATAGTTTCTTCTGGATTTTTTTGCTCAGAAATCACTTCTAATATTGATTCGGTTAGAATGCCAGGCCCTGTGGTCGCTTGAACTTCGGGTAATTCTTCTTTTGTACAATTTTCAAGTGCTTCCGTAGCATTCAATAATACTCGTTCAACTATCGGATGATTACTTGCTGCGATTAATGGTGTCGTATTGAAATAGAAGATCCAGCTCCATTTATCTGCACCTTGAAAAACAAAATTAGAAGCCGAAATCATTTGAGAAGTATCGATATCATAACAAAACGGTTGCAATTTCAATCTCCCATCCTTAAAGAAATCATCAATAGACATACCGTGATAAATATCGTCTGCATCAATATAAAACCCACCCTTTACAAAAATATAGCTGTATCGAAAATAATCAGATTGCATTGAGGGGTGATAACATAGGTTAAAAGCATTCTCAAATCTGGAACCTAAATTGGTTTTGATAAATTCTCTTGCAGAATTTTCGTCAAAAATCTCAAATTCGAACCCTGACTCTTTAAGGGATCTCCACGACTCAATACATTCATATACATCTTGAGGTAAATTGTCCAAATCATTCCAGTAGTGAACTATACGTTTAGGGATTCCTGTGTCATAATCCTTATGCATTTGGTCAGGTTCTTTATAGCCTTGAACAAATTTTCGAACGAAATTAGAGCGATCTCGCTCTTTCTTTGTTAGAGGGTCTACTTTATCGGGTTTTTCAATATTCATAGGATTATTCATTCGTTATTACCTTGAAATTTTATCACAGTTTATTTTGGGTTATTAGTCATGCTTTTTTTATTACACACAACTAAAAGGAATATTGATGACAGACGAGTATCCATTTGAATGAATATAGGCATATAAAACTGTCATCAATATTTTGTTGAACGAGGCCGGTGTCATATATAGGGAATTACGTTAAAATATAAGATATGTTAAGTTTACAAATATAGGGTTTAGGAGTTTCTGCTCAAAGCATTGGTTTGAGAATAAACCGGATAATCTGAATAATATTTGTGTTGGAATGGCATAATGCCTAAAAAATGGATGATTTTGGATTCAATTCGACAAAATCAGACATGAAGGATCCGTTCGATGAGATGACCTGATCGATAATCGAGAAGGATGATTCGTGTATTTTATTATTTTGAGGTGGTCCCCTCATCTGAAAACTTTTAAGATAGGTACCGATATAATTTTTATCACATTTTATTTCAGTAATGGTAAAATCATCTGACCCGCATTTTTTACATTTCATTTTTTCCAGTCCCATCAGATGGGTAATGATTTCCATAACTGTTCTAATGGTGGCTCCATTTCGTTTGTAGCTTTCCTCGATTTTGAGTTTTAATTTATTGGAGGCATGATGGATTCCGTAGGATCTTGATTTTTGAAATCTGGGCGGTAGAGTATGCTGTATTATC
>JAEUUM010000224.1 GCA_016787375.1 Saprospiraceae bacterium | reverse complement strand
TAAACATTTATAAGCGTTTAAAAGTAGAAGTTGTTGTTTATATAAACGAGTTGGGTGCAAGCCTAAAAGACAATGACAGTGAACAAATTAACGACACGACATAAAAGTAAAAAATGCCATCGCACAAATGGCACATTTGGTTTTGCCCGACACACAAGCCGACCCTTCGCAAAACCAAAAGAGCCATTTTTTTGCCACCGCACCGACAGAAATGAATAAATTTGACAACTAAGAAATTGACAATATGAGCATAGAACAGGGACTTAACTCAAGACGCGAAAACGACAAGCAAGTCGAAAGCCAACAATGGTTTCAAAAGCTAATTCAAGCAGACCAATATGTTGGTGACATTTACTCAATCAATTATGAGACAGCAAGGGTAATCATTCACGATTTTTACAGAGAGAAAGTTGGTGGAATACCAAGTTTAAGTTTTCTAATTGCTACACGAGTTGACCCAAGTAATACAGACATTGATTTTAAAAAGGAAGATGCTTCATTTGTTCTCTTGCGGGTAATGGATGCAGCAGCTTTGCCTCAGGACAAAGAAGCAGAAAGAATAAGAGTTGAAACGGCTCAAAGAATAAGCGGAGAAACTGAAAAACATTGGGATGATGCAGGTTCGATGGACTTGCGAACTAAAAACATTCTTGGTTTTGCAGGTGTTCAATGCCGAATTATTGGAACATTCTTTCTTGAAGAAAATGGACACAATGGCGAAGCTCCTTTAAACCTAAAATTTGGAAGCGATATTTCAAATTACTACCCTAACAGGGGATTGAAAGTTTATAAACCAAACGGTAAAGCACTTGAACAGATAGTTAATTACGCAGACCCTTCAAGTATTCAGGCTCACACAGAGAAATACGGAAACACAGAGAGAGTGAAACTTGGATTTGTTCGCTATGCTTCAACAAATCGTAAGTATCAGCAAGTAGATGATGTTCCAGTTTTTATATACCCTGCGGATTTGCTATCTCAAAAATCTGCACTGTTTGGTATGACCAGAACAGGTAAATCAAACACCACTAAAATTATCGCCAAATCAGTATTTGAATTGCGAACAAATGAAAATCCAAACGACAGACCACTTCGAATAGGGCAAATTATTTTTGACCCAAATGGTGAGTATGCAAATGAAAATGTTCAGGACAATAATTCCGCACTAAAAAATGTTTGGCAACTATTACCAAATGGCGTAAAAGCTAATGAAGTTGTTACTTACGGAATAACACGACACCCAAACGACCCAGATAGAACCTTAATGCTTTTAAATTTCTTTGAAGATGAAAATTTACAAATCGGCAAAGAAATTATTGACAGCATTCTTTCAGAAGATAATACTACATACATCAAGAACTTTTGTCAGGTAAGTTTTGAAGAACCTGATGCAGGTGATAGAAGTGCATTAACAAGACATAGCAGAAGAGTTTTAGCATATAAATCAGTCTTGGCAAGAGCAGGTTTTGCAATACCGCAAAATCAGAGACCTAATACAAGAAATCTGTTCAATAGAGACTTGTTAAATGCAATGCAAAACAGTGCAAGCGATAATGCACCCGAATACCAATCAGCAGCACAGATTTTTGGAAATCAAAA
>JAEUUM010000205.1 GCA_016787375.1 Saprospiraceae bacterium | reverse complement strand
TGATGCTGAAGAATTAAACTTACTGTCAAATAACAGCAATGTTTCTAAGCCGGGGTTGGTGTTAAAATCAAAAACAACTGGGTTTATACGGAATATCTATCAGGAGAACCTCGCCATTTATGTATATCAGGAAGTTGGATTTGGCAAAAGACTTTACATTTTTGCTGATAAGATTGGACAATTTGCATTTATGGAAAACAGGCAAGACCATTTTCAAGTCTTTAATGAAAGGGGAGAGTTGTTGGGAAATTTTGACTCTGCACTTCAATTCAAACAGAATGATTTGGTAAAAGGATTAATAAAATTTGATTCAAACGGGTTTGGATCCGTCATTGAAATAGCTGGTAAGGAAGTGGCAGGTATTAACAAAATTAACAACCTGACCGGCAAAGTACCATCGAGGCATTTTAATTATTTGTCAACCAATGATTTAATATCAGATCCTGTCTTTCGGGTCTTGCTTTATGCATCGTTAAAAGATATTGTTAAGTTTAATCATAAGATTTGACAAAAACTTTCATAATCGCCAATTATTCTGTGTTCAATATTATTTTTCCTCACAACATATTTTATCTTTGGGTGTTATTAGTTAAGATTTTAAAATAAGTCAGGATGTCACTTAGAGAGAAAGTTAATTTGTTTATATATCGTTACGCAGAAAAAGGCTTAGAAGTTTTTCTAATGAAAAGTGAAGCTGAGGAACTTTTGCATTTGCCGAATTCCTCAAACAACCTTGAACCAATAGAGAAGTTGGGTAAACAAAACACTTTAATACAACTTGATGAAACCACCTCTGCAGATGGTAATGTAGAGAAAAATTTTGCATTCGAAGCCGATTACCATGAAATTCCCTCACTTAAGCACCTTTTGAAATCTGATGTAAATTTTGTTGCGGACAAGATTATTCATCTTTTACCTGACTCTGAAAATGGTAGGTTTATTGCATTGAAGGAAGCAATTAAGGAAATGCTACCACATCAGTATCAAGCCCTCAAAGAATTAAAGGAAATTCTTGTTGAAAAGAATTTGACTAAATATCTTTAGTTCTCCACTCTCAATGATTTATTTTTTTTAAAGCCAAATTTTTTTGGTTTCAATATGATTTGGATGAAATCAACTACAAAAGAAATTTAAAATCTCGTTTTTAGAAGATTAGTATCCTTAAGAATACGTTGTTTGACGATAATTTAGCACGATAAACGGCATCAATAGTACAGCATTTCATCAATTCAGAGATTCTTATAATCCTAAAAGATTGTAAACAAGGAACTGTAGCGACAATTTTTTGAAAATTTTACGATTGACCGGAATCACTACATCACAATTTGGGGATTCAATTGCACTGCGAGTCAGCAATAAGCGAAGCGACAATAAGCACTCCAAAATAATTTGCCAAAATATCCTTCATACATCATGTTGCTGTTTGGCTTTTCTTTACCTTTGCCCCCAATAATTACCCCTGATGTCAAAGTTGAAAACAATATCTGAGTCCAACTTCCGGTTTCCAAATCAAACGGCTGTTTACAAAGGCAAAGTGCGAGATGTATATTTTGTTGATGATTTCGTGATCATGATTGCTACTGACCGTATTTCTGCTTTTGATCATATTCTGCCAAGAGCCATACCTCTAAAAGGACAAATCTTAAACCAAATGGCTACCTACTTTCTAAATGCAACAAAAGAGGAAGTACCCAATTGGTGGGTTGCATCACCTGATCCAAATGTTAGTATCGGTAAAAAATGTACTCCCTTCAAAATAGAGGTTGTTGTTAGAAATTACCTGACAGGTCATGCATGGCGAACCTATAAATCCGGACAACGCATGTTGTGTGGAATACAATTACCGGATGGTTTAAACGAAAACCAAAAGTTTGAGACGCCAATTATTACACCATCTACCAAAGCTGATGAAGGACACGACCTTGATATCTCAAAAGAAGAGATTCTTGGCACTGGTCTGGTAAGTAAAGAAGATTATGAAGTGATTGAAAGATATGCACTGAAACTTTTTGATAAGGGAACTCAAATGGCTGCAGAAAGAGGGCTTATTCTGGTCGATACCAAATATGAATTCGGTAAGGATTCAGAAGGGAATATATTGCTTATAGATGAAATTCATACACCTGACAGCTCAAGGTACTTTTATGCAGAGGATTATGCTTCCAGATTTTCAGATGGCCTTCCCCCTCGGCAGTTATCAAAGGAGTTTGTACGTGAATGGCTTATTGAACATGGATTTCAGGGACTTGATGAACAGATTATGCCTGTAATGCCTGATTCTTTCGTCAATGAAGTGACAGAGCGATATCAGGAACTATATAGAATCATTACTGACCAGGAACTCATTCTAGACGAAGAAGAACCAATCAGAAGGATCGAAAGGAATGTAATGCAGTGGTTATTGGAACAAAAGAAAAAATAATTTATTTTTTGGTATTGAAATCCAGCTGAAGGGAGAAAATATTAGAATATTGAAGTCCACCTTGGCTACCAATGTTGGTTTGAGCATAATCGATGTGCAACCTGCCAAATTTAAGTCCCAATCCAAAAGTTGGCTGAAATGTCAGGTTCTTTTTTGTTTCATCAATATCATCCGTAACTTTTTGAAATTTCCCTAAACCTGCCCTTACAAAAAGAAAATTTCTAAACCCTAATTCTAAACCGAGTTTAGGATCGATATTAAGTGTTTTGCTACTTACAAGCACATTTCTTTGGCCGTCTGTGTTAATCAAAGCATTAATCTCTGGTGTTAGGCTGTAGTCCTTGCTGAGATTGAATATGCGGGAGGCACCAATAATTAAAGTAGGCTTGGTGATTTCTGTCGAATTTTCAGGAATAATATTGCCAGTCGCTTCAAGCGTTGCTTTCTCCTTATCTGTAAAACTAAAAGACCAGGCATTGAAAGTGGTGGTAATGTCTCTGACTGTCGCGGCAAATCTCCAATTTTGTTTTTGATACAACAACGAAGCATCTAGTCCAAAACCCCATGCAGTTGCAAACTCCCCGATATTTCTGTTGATGATCTTCAAGTTACCACCTACTGAAAATGGACTGTCTTTTTTTAACTTTTGGGCATAG
>JAEUUM010000192.1 GCA_016787375.1 Saprospiraceae bacterium | reverse complement strand
TGAAAAGGCTGAATAAGCAAGCGCTTTTGATTCGCGGATATCCTGAAATACAATTGAACCCATGCCACCTCCATAATATTCATTGAATACTCTTACCTTAGGCATGAGTGCGGGGTTGAAATCCTGGCCCCATCTGGTCATGCCTATCTCAGCCTGTACCATATCATAATTAACGAAGTAGATGGTGTTTTCCTTAGGGTTTACTTTTTCATATTTTTTGGCAGCAGGGTAGTCTTTTAATATTGCCGGAGTTGCATGTTCTTTCCTGAGTGTTTGAACCAAATTCTCGTATTTTCTTGGACCATAATAGTAAACTTTATGTTTGTATCCGGTAAGGCTTTTGATGATTTTGGTTAATTCTTCGGCTTTTATTTTTCTCAAATCTTCATTTGAAATCACATCATTAAATGGGTTTTTTGCTCCGTATTGTGCATAGTTTTCAAGACCTTGCCAGAAAATGGCTCCTTTATTAAGGGTTGCATCATTTCTGCTTTTTATTTGTGATTCCACCAACTTGTTGAGGGCTTCCTGATCCGGTTTTGGGTCTTTGAGTAATTTTTCAATGAGTTGCATGGCTTTCTCGAAATTCTCATCCAAACCTGAAAAAGAGACATAAACCTGATCATCACCTGCAAATATGTTAAAAGTGACTGCGAGTTTATAAAGCTCTTTGTTTATTTGTTCATTTGTCATGGTAGAAGTGCCGATGAATTTCAGGTATTCAACTGCAAGTGGAAGTTTTGCATTGTTTTCTTTGCCCATATCAAGAACATAATATGTGCTGAATAAACCATTGATGGTATTAGGCACATACCATACAGGCAAATCTTTTTTGAGATCGCCTTTTTTTAAGTCTTTTTCAAAATCCAAAAATACTGGTGTAAGTGGTTTTGAAGGTGATTCAACAATTGACTTTAAAAATGGTGACTGGTCTTCTCTGTTCACCTCGACCTGGGTTATTTCAGGCTTTTCCACCTTGGCAATAGAAGTGTCAACGCCAGTTAACTTGTAGACAACAGTGTAGTTATCTCCAAACCACTTATTGGCAAAATTTACCACATCTTGTTTGGTAATTTTGCTCATGTTGTCAACGCTTTTAAGGTATTCGGCCCACGGCTTATCGGTAACAAATATGTCATTTAGCACAAATGCCATGTTCATAGGGTTTTCTCTTTCCTTGACTTTTGATACTTTTTGATTGTTAATTGTGCCTATTATAAGGTCTTCATCAAAATTCCCCTTCTTCAAATCATTGATTTGTGAAATGATTAATTGCTCTACCTGCTCAAGGGTTTGATTCTTGAGTGGTTTCCCACCAAGGTAAAACATACCATAATCTTTAAGAAGATAAGTGAATCCAAACGCCTCCAGCACTTTTTGTTTCAATACAAGATTTTTATCTATAAGTCCACTTTTGCCATTGTACAAAATGGAGTTTACCAAATCTGCAATAAGCGCTTCTTTGTCATTGGTATTAGGCATCAAATATCCAATGGCTACACTTTCCTCATCAGGGCTGTAGACCTTTATTTTTTCAATTTTAGTCCTTTTTTCTTCCGGTTTGAAAGTAAAAGCTGGAACAGGTTTTGACTCCCAAGCCCCAAATTTTTTATCAATCATCGCAATTACATCATCTGAGTTGAAATCACCTGTCAGGATGATGGCCATGTTGTTCGGAACGTAATTAGCATAAAAGTATTTTCTGATTTCCGTCAATGAAGGATTTTTAAGGTGTTCAATCGTTCCGATGGTGGTTTGTGTCCCATAAGGATGATTTTTGAAAAGGCTCGCGAACATGGATTCAAAGACTTTTGAACCACCGTCATCAAGACTGATGTTTTTTTCTTCGTACACCGCTTCAAGTTCGGTATGAAATAATCTTAAAATGGGTTTCCTGAATCTTTCAGCCTGAACATCGAGAAATTTATCCAAATTGTTGGATGGTATATTCTCCATGTAGGTAGTGTTTTCAAAAGATGTGAAGGCATTTGTCATATTTGAGCCCAGAGTTGCCATCAATTTATCGTATTCGTTGGCTATGGCGTATTTTGCCGCTTCACCTGATATTGAATCTATTTTGTGGTAATGTCTTTTACGAGCTTCTTTGTCGGTGATGGAGTTGTATTCGCTGTAAAGTCGATCAATCTGGTCCAGCAAAATCTTTTCTTTCTCATAATCTTTGGTTCCGAATTTATCTGTTCCTTTGAACAGCATGTGCTCAAGATAATGAGCCAGACCTGTGTGATCTGCAGGGTCGTTTTTACTGCCGGCTTTTGTTGTAATGAGTGACATGATTCTTGGTTCGAGGTGATTCTCAGAGAGAATAACCGTCAGGCCATTTTTCAGGGTATAAAATCTGGTTTTTGTCAAATCATTGGTAACCTCCTGCCATGAATATTTGCCATCAGCTGAGGTTTTTTTTATGGCTTGATAAGAACTTTGTGCTTTTAAATTAAGTAAGATAAACACAAAGCAAGAGATAATTAATGCAAGTCTTTTTGACATCGTTTGAGATTGATTTAATAATTTTATTACAGAGCAGCACAAAAGTAAACCAATACAATCAATTTATTAAAAGTATAGGCTTTATTTAAGGAAATTTTAAAGTACTTTGGAATATGGAATTAACAGGGCGATGATCTAAACGTGAAATATATTAATCCGCATTCCGAATTTCATTCCATGTTTTGTATAAAACTTCCTGTGAAGGTCTATTATCAGGTATTTTTCGAAGAGGTTCACAAGGAACCAGAGCCTCATAACACTCGTGCGGCAATTGTTGGTAAAGAGCAGTTCCAGCCGATTTCCAGCTGATCATGTCATCGCTTACTTGTTTGATGATTTTACCCGGATTCCCAACCACGAGGCTACGGTCGGGTATGATGGTGTCTGCAGGGATAAAACTAAGCGCACCTACTATACATTCATTACCGATTTGCGCATTATCCATGATTACCGCATTCATGCCGATAAGAGAGTTTTTACCGATTTGAGCTCCATGGATGATGGCTCCGTGTCCGATGTGTGCGGCCTCTTTTAAGTAAACTGTTATACCTGGAAACATATGTATGGTACAGTTTTCCTGAACGTTACAACCATCTTCAATCACGATTCCACCCCAGTCTCCCCTTATGGCTGCACCCGGTCCGATGTACACATTTTTGCCAATAATAACATTGCCGGTTATGGCTGCCTGTGGATGAACGAAAGCAGTGGGGTCAACTACAGGAATAAAGCCTTTAAAAGCGTAGAACATAGTATTTCTTTACTCTGAAAGGTCCGAATCTCCTCGGGTGCCTTTCAGACTTTTATATTTTTGAATAGCATCTTTAATTCTCTCCATTCGATTTTCAGGGCTTGGGTGTGTACTTTGAAATTCAGGGACACGCTGACCACCGGATGCTTCTTCCAAAATTTTCATAACACCCAACAATCCTTCAGGTTCATATCCGGCTTCTAACATAAATCTCACACCAAGTTCGTCTGACTGTAATTCCTGACCTCTGCCGTATTTCATGTTGATCATGTTACCCACCATTTGAGCCATTTGCGCGGTATTTTGATCACCGGTTGCCAATACTGCCGCTCCTGTCAAACCATCTGTCAACTGTTGGTCAGCAATTCGCTGTGCTGAGTGTCTGGCTACTACGTGTCCAATTTCATGCCCTAAAACACCTGCTAGCTGTTCTTCGGATTCGAGTCTTGAAAAGAGCGCATAGGTTATAAATACCTGACCACCGGGTAATGCAAATGCATTTACCACATTTGGGTCTGCCAGAAGGTGGAAATCGTATTTGTAAGGAGTTCTTTTAGCTGCCGAATTTTGAGCAACCCTTTGGCCTACCTGGTCTACCATTTGTTGCGCCTGATCATCTTCGTATAGTCCGCCGAATTCCTGAGCCATTTGTGGTGCACTTTGGAGACCCATAGCTATTTCCTCATCTGTTGAGATACCAATATGTTGCGTTTCTTTGGTAATAGGGTTGAGCTCAGATTTTGAATAATACTGAAAAAGTGTAAAAGCTGCCATGATAAGGCCAAGAATGAGCGTTCCTCCCAATCTTGATCCGCCTCCTTCAGAGTTGCCGAAAAGTCCCATAATTTTTTAAATTTATTTTGCTTGGTATTCTGACTTCAAGCAGCATGCTTCCGTCACCTCAAATATACATTTTAAGAATTATTTCTGGTTGCTTTAAGCCCATTGTTTTTAATAATTGCTTGTTTGGTTATGGTTTGTGTAAATATTTAAAAACTATTTGGGATTATTTGACAAATTAGGTTTAAAATTCATTTTTTAAGATCTTTTCTGATTTCGAGTGAGTAATGCTCATTTTTTTTCATATTTGTTGTGTGTAACAAGTTGTATACTTTTCTTTGTTCAATGTAAATTTATTATGAAACGAATTATTATTCTTGGCGCATTTACTTTTTTTACCCTTTATCAATCATTTTCACAGGAGTTGAAATCAAGTTTCATTTTAAAAAATTATAAAAATGATATCGTTACCTTTGAATCAGGTTGCAACAAGCTTTTTGAAATTGACCTCAAACCTGACTCAATTAAAAAAGAAGTCAGAAAACACATGGATGGTACTTTTGAAGTAAAAAAGGGAGATGTGTTAATTTTTAATCCACTTACAGAATTTATTGTTCATAAAAAGACCGATGGTTCGAAGTACATTTCAGATATAGGATTTGATGGTGAATCCACAAAATATGAAGTAAATAAAAACGATATTTTGAGGTTAAGACTCAAATCAAAACGGCAGGAAAGTTTTCTAAGTAATTCGAAACTATTTTACCTTTTAGGTTTTTTAACAAGTTTTGTTGTGGCTCCGACCTTCATCCTGGTAAGCAAAAAGGAACCAAAGGAAGTTGTTAGCTCTTTTAAGAATATTTTTTTGACCGGGGTTGGCTTAGGAGGAGTCGGTGTTGTGCTTTCAATTGCCGCTACTCCCAAATCGTATTATATCAAAGCACCAGACATATCTGTCAAAGAAAAGTGGTCGTTTGATTAATCTACAGCTTGTTTTATTTAAATTTTAATTCATGGATTATTTGATTCCTCTGTTTAAAACCATACACATCATTGGGTTTGTGTCATGGTTCGCCGGTTTGTTTTACTTGTGGCGGATGTTTGTTTATTATGCTGAAGCTGGCATTAAACCTGTTGGGGAGCGTGAAGTATTAATGAGGGAGTATGGTCTAATGCAGAAGAGGGTCTATAAAATAATCTGTAACCCTGCCATGATGATCACCTGGTTTTTTGGACTGGGAATGTTGTTGTCAAATTTTGCTTATCTGACACAGGGATGGATGCACTTCAAGTTGCTGTTTTTAATTGGGCTGACTTTATTTCATCTGTACTCTAAAAAATTTATGGTTGATCAGCAATCAAATGCTGCTGTTGTTGACCCTTTTAAACTGAGATTGCTAAATGAAGTACCGACATTATTTTTGGTGATCATTGTTTCATTTGCTGTGTATCGTAATAATATCAACCTAATCTATTTGGTGCTGTTTCTAATCGTGTTTAGCTTTATGCTCTTGAAGGGTGCTCAAAAATATAAGCAAATGCGTGAGAAAAATCCTGAACTTTGATAAAGTGTAGGGTGGATTTTTTATATTTACACGAAATAGATTTTTAAATACAATTTAAGGGGTATGAAACAATTTGGCAAATTTAACATTGCATTCGTATTGCTGATGTTTAATTTTTTTACGCTTAGCTTAATGGCACAAGAGGATGTTGTGCAAACGCTGACATTTACTGACACCGTTGTTACATTTGACCCGATTAACTATGAGGAGACTCGTAAAATTGTCAAATCTGAAATCGAAATACATAGCAATCCTCAGGAAAAGCCTTTTATGCGCAATTGTATGGAATCATCCATCAAGAACAAAGAAGCATGCTCAGAACAGAAGTTTGCGGAATACATCAGTAAATTTCTGGATTATCCCGAAGAAGTAAAAGCCAAAGGCATTCAGGGTACGTGTCAGGTAAGTTTTATCATCACCGAAGATGGCACCGTAACCATGGTAAAGGTAGTACAAGCCGTAAATCCGGATCTGGATGCAGCAGCGATAAAGGTCATTCAGAAAATGAATCAATATTTTTCAGAAGAACCTTGGGTGCCTGGTTATCATGATGGTAAAAATGTAGCGACCAAAATGGTTGTCCCGATCAAATTCGCTCTTTAACCGAAGCCTTATATTACCCTTCGTCTGTCATTGTGCTTCAGTCTGAAAATCTGTCTGTCCAATTTATTTTGACGGTGGTTGATGAATCTCCTCTCCTGAGGTGAAATCCTGCCGTCAGCGGCGGCCATCCTTTTTGCGCGTCTAAGTTGCTTTTGTTCTTTTTTAAGTTTGTAAAATTCACCTGATGTCAATTGACCGGATCGTCTTCCTTCTAAAATTCGTTCCCGCTGATGAATTCCCTTACCTCTTCCAGGTCGGCAAACTCCCTGTGCGAAAACAACTTGCTGTAAACCCAGATAGATAATCATTGCGATTAAAACCAATTTTGATTTCATGTTTATTTAATTTATTTGATCTATTGACCATTGAAATACGCTTAGGATTAATAGGGTTGGTGATTTTAAGGGAATCTTAACACATACTTATATACCTAGACAAGAAGGTTAAACTCTTTGAGGCATTTTTATTGCCGGTTTGCTGGATCAATACATTTGATGGTAGCATAGAAACAATAACGGTCATCAAGTTTAATTTTTTTTAATAAACCGTTAAAAAATGAACAAATGTCAAAAATTAGTCGAAAATATATTGATTTTTATTTCGTGACTAAAGTGTTCTTCATTATCTTTGGTTAATGTAAATTCCAAAATATAACCGCATGAAAGTACGCCTCAACGCCTCAACGCCTCAACGCCTCAACGCTAACTCTATTAGCTAAATTTTTATTTATAACATTGATATTCAGTTTTTTGTCTTGCCGGAAGGATGTGGTCGAATCAATTTTGCTACGTAGTAAAAGAAGTTCTGTTCCAATTCAAGATGCGAAAAGATGGTATGCACAACATCAACATTTAACCAGGAGTTTAACTGAGGGACAAATAACTTCTTTTTCATTAACACCTGATTGGGATTATCCGCAAATAGTGCTGTTTAAAGATTCAGTCGAGCTTTTGATGGTACCTGTTAAAGAGAATCTTGATTCGATATTTCATAATGCAAACTATCAACTTGTATTTAGCAAGGACAGTCTGAATAATATACAAACAAGACTATTGGTGTTGTCTGCAACTGATGAATATTATGAAATTCACAAAAATAATTTTAGTACATCCGATTTTACTGGTTTTTCAATGAGTATTGATGAAGAAGGTATAATAAGATACCCTCTCTTGATAAATCAAGGTCACATGTACAACATTGGGTTAGACAGTTTGTACAATAGTATTAATAATCGAGTTCGTGGAGGCTCACCTCAAGGATGTTGGGATGGATCAATAAGTTTATTTGGCTCAATATACGGTTGGATCCAGTGGGTTATATACTTTACAAAACTTCATGGTGGTGGCACCGGCAATGATGGCGATAACTTTCCAGGTAATTGGGGGTGGGGCTTTTGGGGGTGGCCACCATGTGGCAACAATCCAGGTGGGTCAGGAGGTGGTAACGGAAATAGTGGATGGAACACCAACCCCAATGGTCCTGGTATTGGTTTTGGGTTCAATTTTCTTAATAATTATTTTTCAGATGCGGTTTTTGAAAGCTCTCAATACAGAAATCAGGTCAAGAAGTGCAAAGGCAATTTTATTTACAGTAATGATGTTAACACCCCGGTGCTATTCGCAATAGACAAATCAACGTTTGGTTTTGATTATAGATTATTCCTTGGTGCCTACGATTATTACCTTGATCAGTTATCACAAGGCAACACCAATTTTCAATTAAAAGATGCTTTTACTATTGTGCAAACTCCACCGTCAACTTATAAGTTCTTCCCTAATCCAATTAATTTAGCCCAATGGAAGCCAAAGCTCGACCCCATCTACCAAAAGATAAAAAAAGACTATGATGACCATAATAGCTGCACAGGACCATTAAACGATGGCCCCGAAGGCAACAGCAGTTGCAACTGTTTTGAGTACATGGTGGAGGATGTGAAGGAGGATTTAATAAATTCACTATATCAATTAACAAATGATGAAAAAAACTTTTTCAATTCAAATGCTGATTTACAACCTGATTTATTTTACTTTTTAGCAAATAATAATGATCCAATTGTAATTGGAACTTTGTTGTATAAATTATTCAGATCAGTATTGGATTCAGAAGAGGCAAAATATTTTTATGATTATTATATGATTGGGGTTGGAGGCGAAGTGCACTTATCAACATCTGCGTTTATGACAGTTTTAGATGATATAGCAAATTATAGCAATACATTAAATATAAAACCGAATATTGTTGATGGTAATCCCGTCAACCAAAAGGATATCCAGCTAAAAAAAGGTGCCAAGTACTACTATGTTTTGCATAATTTTGCTTACTATGAACATCCAAATGGGTTGCCATATGGTTTGTTCGATACTTATGATTTTGATTCAAAAAATGGGTCAAACATTTTTTATACAATAATGGGGAAGAATCCTTCAAGAGGAATCTATGGTGAATGGATAACGAGGGCACAAAATGTGGTAGATATTCTAGTAACAAGTCCATTCAGTTTGTATCATCCTAAGCCTTTTAATATAAAATATCCTTAAAAATTGTGAATAGGTATAACAAAATTTTCATTGCAATATTTACATTATTTCATTTGTCTTGCGTTAATAATGAAAAAGATTTTATTGAATTATTTTATGAAAACACCCAATTATCAACAAAGTTGAAAATTACCCATATTGAACATCGTTACCTAGATAAAGATGGCTGGTTTAAATCAGATCCTGGTTTTGTATATGAGGCGGTAGTAAATGCTAAGGAATTTGACTCACTTAAATCGGAGATCATGAATAATAAAAAAATACAATCTTATAACTTTGAAACTCGACTTAAATATAAAAATGATTTGAATACCTGGTTTATTTTTGGAGATACTCTTTTGCAAAGTATCGATAAGACCTCCCTAGATGGATGTGATTATGAAATTTTATTATTATTAAGCGAACACAAGATTTTTATAAATACATTCTGCTTGTATTGAATCATAATTTGCCTTTTGTGGAATTTCATCTAAAATTTTTTTTCATTGCTTTCCGTCCCCCATATACCAAAAGATGAAAAAAGACTATGATTACCATAAGAGCTGCACAGGATCATTAAACGATGGCCCGGACGGCAACAGCAGTTGCAACTGTTTTGAGTACATGGTGGAGGATGTGAAGGAGGATTTTCTGAGAACATTGGGTGTCAAAAACAATAATTTTACAAACGCCCAAAATCAAGCAGCATCTGAAATTTATGCAGTCAGTTATAAATATTTAATTGATGAACTTCCGAAACTAAAAGATGAGCAACCCGACTTGGCTAATCCTTCTTTTGAACTTTTCGGAAGAATATTCAACAGAATTCTCTCAAAGAAAATAGGAAAAATAATACCTTTTGTTGGATCTGCTATTGACCTTGGCTCTGCATGGACATATTATCAAAGTGGTAATTATGAAGCAGCTGCATTGAATATGGCAATTGCGATTGTGGGATTAATTCCTGCGGAGGCTTTACTTGAAGCAGGAGCAGATATTTTCTCGATTTGCCACGCAGCTTGGACTGCTTATAAACCTTTTGCATCTTTGAGTGAGTTTTTTATAGCGCATCCGCAGTATTTTGAGAATATTTACAAAACGATTGATGAACTGGATTTCATTGATAAAGTGGAGTGGATTGCAATCAATAATAATGTAAAACAATTTAGAATAAATGAAATGACTCCAACACAAGTTGAGATATTTGCGCAGAAATTAGCTGAAAATTATAATAAAACTTGGGACGGGAATTATTTAAAGATTGCTGGTGATGATTTTCTATTCTACAAATATATAGATAATAGTTTTGGTAAGTGGGCAATGCATATTATTAATTATTATGGTAAAACTTTCAAAATCAGGTTTGGATATTAAACAAATAATGAAATATATAAAGAAATTATCAGCTGAGAATCTAATTATTTTAGAAAGCATGTTGGGTAAGCAATTATCCGCTGCAAATTTTCATCCAAAATCATATGTAAGTATTGGGTACAAAGGAAATCATTATATTGATGATTCATTTGAGGCAGGTATAGTTTTGGGTATTTATTTGGGTGGAAGATGGAAGTATTTTAATTTTTACAGCAATGCCGAATACACAGAATTTCATTTGTTACTTCCTTCCATTAATTTTAAAGAAATTTCATTGGATACTCCTTTCACTCATATTGGATTTCATTCTTTTCATATACAAAGTGTTGAGGTTTGGGGTATAGATATGGAAGAGGTAATTGACTTGAGGGAAGCAGAGTTTGATAAGGAAAAATTGAAAGGGTTAGTCAATCCTGTAACTAATTTTATTTTTAGTACTGATTTAGCCATCATTTTTATAGGTAGTCCGACAGAATATACACCCTCAACATCAATTGGTTTTTTTGCCAATGAATCATGTAATGGGGGGGTATATTTTTTTTTGGATGAAAAAGGTGTCAGGACTTATTTAAACGACTATGAATTGCAATTTTTTGACCCAAGTTTTAAAAACAAGGAGTTGAAGTTGAGGCACAAATTTGAATTGGATAGTTTAGAAACTGAAAGAACCATTATTTCAATATAAATGATTTATTTATCATATTCTTTTAGTTAAATCGCAACACCAATTTCAATTAAAAGATGCCTTTGCTATTGTACAAACTCCACCGTCAACTTATAAGTTCTTCCCCAATCCATTTAATTTAGCTCAATGGAAGCCAAAGCTCGACCCCATCTACCAAAAGATAAAAAAAGACTATGATTACCATAAGAGCTGCACAGGATCATTAAACGATGGCCCGGACGGCAACAGCAGTTGCAACTGTTTTGAGTACATGGTGGAGGATGTGAAGGAGGATTTTCTAATTATACTTGCTTTCTTCTTGTGAGGAAAGTGTTTTAGAAAAACATTTAGGAAATTTTGCTGACAGAATATTTTTACCTGATTTAATTTATTGAACTAAGCTCCACTATATTTGCAACATCAAAAATAAAATTGTACATGTCAGATCACAAGATCATATTCTCAATGTCCGGGGTCAGTAAAACTTACCCACCGCAGAAGCAGGTTCTCAAAAATATCTGGTTATCATTTTTTTATGGTGCTAAAATTGGAGTACTTGGTCTTAACGGTAGTGGTAAATCATCCCTCCTGAAGATCATCGCAGGACTTGACCAGAACTTTGAAGGTAAGGTAGTATTTGATAAAACTTACAAAATTGGATACTTATCTCAGGAGCCACAGCTGGATGAATCCAAAACCGTTCGCGAGATAGTTGAGGAGGCTGTACAACCAACTGTTGATCTTTTGAAGAAATATGAAGAAATTAATCTAAAATTCGGTGAACCTATGAGCGATGATGAGATGAATAAACTCATCGAACAACAAGCGGAAGTAGGCGAAAAGCTTGAAACGCTCAATGCATGGGATCTTGATCACAGGCTTGAAACGGCTATGGACGCGCTCAGATGTCCGGAAGGTGATGCTGCCGTTAATGTTTTATCAGGTGGTGAAAGAAGAAGGGTAGCGTTGTGCAGGTTGTTGCTTAGCGATCCTGATATACTTTTGCTTGATGAACCTACCAACCACCTCGATGCAGAAAGTGTTGAGTGGCTTGAACAATACCTAAAAAGTTTTCCGGGAACAGTAATTGCTGTTACCCACGATCGTTATTTTCTGGATAATGTTGCCGGATGGATTTTGGAACTCGACAGAGGAGAAGGCATTCCATGGGAAGGCAATTACAGTTCGTGGCTTGAACAAAAAGCTAAAAGACTGGAGCAAGAAGAGAAATCAGAGAGCAAACGCAGAAAGACCCTTGAACGGGAGCTTGACTGGATCAGAATGTCACCCAAAGCCCGTCAGTCAAAAGGTAAGGCACGACTAAATGCTTATGACAAACTTGCCAACGAAGAAGTAAAAGAAAAGGAATCAAAACTCGAATTGTATATTCCACCAGGCCCACGCCTTGGCGATAAGGTCATAGAGTTCAATGACGTAAGCAAAGGTTTTGGAAACCGTTTACTCATCGATCATTTCAATTGCAATATTCCCCGCAATGCCATTGTTGGTATCATCGGTCCAAACGGAATGGGGAAAACCACACTTTTCAGGATGATCATGGGGCAGGAAAAGCCTGATGCAGGATCAATCGTATTAGGAGATACCGTTAAAGCGAGTTATGTCGATCAGTCTCATGCTGACCTCGATCCCGAAAAGTCAGTTTATGAGGTAATAAGTGGTGGAAATGATTTGCTCCAAGTGAACGGTACTTCTGTGAATGCCCGAGCTTATATCAGTAAATTCAATTTTGCAGGAACCGATCAACAAAAAAAAGTTGGTGTTTTATCAGGTGGTGAACGAAACAGGGTGCATTTAGCGATGACTTTAAAAGATGGTGGCAATGTCCTGTTACTGGATGAACCTACCAACGACATTGATGTCAACACCCTTCGATCTCTGGAGGATGCACTTGAAGATTTTGCAGGTTGTGTGTTGGTCATCAGTCACGATAGATGGTTCATCGACAGGCTGGCAACCCATATTTTAGCGTTTGAAGACAACGGTGAAATTATTTTCTTTGAAGGAAACTTTACCGAATATGAAGCAGCTAAAAAATCCAGATTGGGAGATGTTACGCCTCATCGGCCGAGGTTCAAGAATCTGATTAACAATTGAGTCGTAAATTTGAACTCCTAAAAGGAGCAAAAAGATTGGTGTGGTTGAACAGCTCAACTCATTAAGTTGTTGTCAGGAGTCAGATGCTTATTATTTCCGTACTGGTTAAATAAACATGAGTCATTATTACAATTGGGATTCACTCTTAACTCTCTTCATTGAAATAAATCTTATAAAATTTTCTTCCGTCCGGGTCACGACCTTGCTCGATTAATTCTCGATCACCGTGTACATAAATGTGGAAATTTTTATCGAGTTTGATGATGCTTTTATAAACTTTTGACTGTTTTTTGACAGCATTGTCTGATATTTCAAAATTATTATCAAAATCCATTGGAGAAGGTTTATTGTTGCCCGGTTCGTAGTGTTTAAAAGATTCACGAACTACAGGATCCTGAAAAACCACTTCTTCGAACTCATTTTTATCGAAACTTGTTTTTGTTTTGAAATAATCAAGTGATCGGTTGAGGAGGTCTACTTGTTCAGATTTGTTGATATCAGTATCTTTTGGAAGTTGTTTGGTGATGAAATTTTTGGTTACCTGCATGAAATCCTTGGTAAAGTGGTAAGCATCTTCAGCCGGTTTTACATTCAGGAATTGTTCCCTCCAATACTGTGCTTCACTTACTTTATTAGACCGGTCAAGAATCGTAATTTTATATCCAAATTCTCTGTGGGTATTAAATACCAGACAAGCTTTATCGAGTTTATCCAACTGTATGCCTTCAAATAACTTTACGTTGCATGAATGGTTTTGCATTTCAACATTCAAAAAGCTCTGCTTGTTTTCAGATTTGAATATACCAATTACATCAACCAATTCGTCTTCTAGTAAAACATTTTCGAACAAACCAATCAGTAAATCACCATTTTTTATTTGCGGGTGGTTAGCCGTTTCAAACAAATGTGTCCCGATTTCCTCTGATACGGAATTAAAAAGTTCATGATTTTGAAATATCCGTTCACAAAAAGTAAAAATTGGGTTGAGTTGAACTTCTTCATTCGAAAATGTAAAATTGTAAAATTCCAACCATTCGAAAGACTCCAGAAAAAATTTGGTTATCGCATTTCTGAAAGAACCATCGCTTAAGTCTAGGTCGTTTTTTGAAAGCAGGAGTTCACCGCCGTTGACTTTATTGCCCACATGATGAACGGAGAGCTTAAGCAGATTGGCTAAATTGTTTTCTTCCATAGTTGTATGAAAATTGTATGGGTGCAAAGGTAGGATCTTAAAATCTTTTTGGGGATGAATAGTTTAATTATTATGGAATGGGTTTGTATTGGATTATGATGTCAATAATTGATTTATGACTGAAACAAACCAGCATGTCCGGATTTGATTCAAATTAATTTAGATCAAGAATCAAGGGTTTTTCCTTGAGGTTTGGCAGATTTTAAGTTAATTTTTGTAGGTAATGTCGGTGATGAAAGCAGTAAACTTGCTTGAAATTTGTAAAATATCCTAAAGTCCTTTAACTAGGGACATGGACATTAATTTAAATTGGTATTGCTGACTATTTAAGATTTATTTCAAATGGTCACAATTGTGGCAAATTTTACAACTCACCCTCCGCTATATTGACTAAATATGCGATTTAGTTTTTTCAGGATGAACAAAGTAATGACAACGGCTATCATCAGTAATACGAAATTTACCCAGAAAAAATTCGCTTTGATTTCATATTTATCCCATAATGTAGCCAGCACACCTGATAGTTTGTTTCCGATAGAGGTAGCTAAAAACCATCCTCCCATCATGAGTGCTGTCATCCGTGGTGGACTCAACTTGCTGACCAGTGACAATCCCATCGGGCTAAGGAACAACTCACCGACCGTAACCACACCATAAGTGCCCATCAACCACCAGCCACTGCCTTTGACTGAGCCATTATGGCAATAATATGCTGCCAAAACCATAACCAAGGTTGAGCAAGCCGATATAAAAAGCCCCCAGGCTATCTTTGCAGGAGTGCCCGGTTCAGAATTTCGTTTGCGTAAATATCCAAAAAACATGACTACAATCGGGGTCAAAATGACCACAAAAAAGGGATTGATGGATTGGAAAAGTTCTGTATTGATAAGTTTCCAGCTCGTTCCATCGGTTGGAAGTTTATCGGGAGGTACATTTTTAAAATATACCGGGTAATCTATCCCTTTAGTTGCCTTTCCTGATTCGTCCTTGATCGGTCTAAAATCTTGATCGTATAGAGCAACAGAATCTTTTTTATAATCTACAGATTCAACCAGCTTGATGGCATCCAGATTATTTGCCATGCCGCCTTCAACATGTCGATCGGTGTAATATTGAGCCCATGTGGTTAAAGCTGTACCGTTTTGTTTAAAAACAGCCCAAAACATAACAGATACTGCAAAAATCGCCAACAGAGCACCGATTGGTTCTTTCTCCTTTTCCTCAGCCTTAAAATACAAGGATCCATAATAAAAAATGACCGGTATGGAGGCGAATATAAATCCGTCAGTGGAGTCAGAACCAAAAATATTGGAAGGTATTAACCAGCCGGCAATGCCCGCAAGTATGGCCGGAAAGAATACTTTTGTAAATACAGCGACTAGTTGACTGTCTTTTTTCTCCAAATGAGCTTTTTCAACATCTGCATGCCTAAAATGCTTTAAGCCTATAGCAAATACAATTAAACCTAAAAACATACCTAGACCCGCTGCAATAAAGGCTGCCCCCCATCCAATGGTATTTCTTAAATATGCTGCAAAAAAATTGCAAATGAATGCACCAATATTGATACCCATATAGAAAATGTTGTATCCGTCATCTTTGTGCGCCTTGTATTTGTCTTCACTGTACAAATTACCCAATAATGTAGAAATATTGGGTTTGAAAAATCCATTCCCGATAATAATCAGACCAAGCGATAAATAAAAGGACCATAGTTCATGAATAGCCAGGCCAATGTAACCAAGCCCCATTAAGGTTCCACCGATAAAAACAGCCTTTATATACCCAATCTTTTGATCTGCCAAAAAACCTCCAATAAAAGGCGTTAAATATACAAAAGCAATGAATGTTCCATAAATGTCAGAAGCTGTGGCGCGGCTCATTCCAAAACCACCTTTATCAACATCGGTAAGATACAAAACAAAAATACCGATCATCAAATAATAGCCAAACCGTTCCCACATTTCAGTAAAAAACAAATAGGGTAGTGCCTTGGGGTGTTTAGCTGTTTTCATATTTGATTGGTTTTAATTTTCAAAGAAAGGGAATAATATTGAAAATACAGAATCACTGCTGAATAATGTTTAGCAAAAATATATGATTGAATTTAAATGAAAATGGCTCGCCAACAGCAAGCCATT
>JAEUUM010000150.1 GCA_016787375.1 Saprospiraceae bacterium | reverse complement strand
CGACACATTGGAACCATTCCAATACATAATTGTTAATAGTGAATATTTTGAATAGATGGCGATAATAATTACTGACGAGTGTATAAATTGTGGAGCATGCGAACCCGAATGCCCTAACAATGCAATTTATGAGGGCGGTGTACAGTGGGCAATGATCGACGGGACAACATTAAACGGTACCTACACCCTTGAAGACGGAACAGTTGTTGAAGTTACTCAAAAACTGAGTCCTGTTTCGGATGAATACTATTATATTGTTCCTGATAAATGTACTGAATGTACCGGTTTTCATGAAGAGCCTCAATGTGCTGCGGTTTGCCCGGTTGATTGCTGTGTTCCTGATCCTGACAGAGTAGAGTCAAAAGAAATATTGCTCCATCGTAAAGAAAGGCTCCATCTGTAGTCTTGCTCCTGTGTTAAATCAGTTTAGCTAGTTTTAAGGAATGTAATTCCAGGGATATATGGACCTGTTTGTTCATTCATTGTCTACTCAGTAAAAAACTGAAGGCTTTTGTGATGCTATATTTTGAATGGGGAGTGAAATGTTAAGTCCTATATACGGCCCCACAACTGAGTTACCCATAAAAGGTGTTAGACCTAGATCCTCACTTACATCAAAATTCTTCAGGTGAGCCGCAACGTATGCTTCAATACCTTGCAGCGCATATATGACACCCAAACCAAGACAACTCATCTCAAAATTCGATCGATAATAATCTCTGGCTGCTCTAAGCGAAGACTCACTGGGATTCTGTGATGAAAACTCATGTGGTTTACCTTCAAGCAATAGTTCACGCGCTGTTTTGTATCTTTTGTACTCATGATAGTTTTGTTGCACCAAGTATCCCATTCCACCGATAGCCCCATAAACCAAAGGAAGTTTCCACCAGTCTCTGTTATATATCTGGCCTGACCCGGGCAAAACCAGGGAGTAAATTAATGCTCTTTTGGGATTTGGTTTGAACTTACCCTTCACTGCTACAATGCGGCTGGTATCCTTACTTGATTTTTGTCCTTGAATTACCCTTAATGAATCCTGAGCGCTCAAAATTAGGGGAATAAACAGGAAAAAAAATACAAACAGCTTTTTGAGCATCTTACTAAACTGGGAAATTGGTTTTGAATAATTTGATCGCAATTGCAAGTAGGATAACACCAAAAACTTTACGAATAATGCTGGTACCTGCTTCACCAAGTTGTCGTTGGAGCCAACCACTGATGCGAAGGGTGAAATAAATGAATACTAAATTCAAAATAATTCCAATGATTATGTTCCCAATCTCGTAGGTAGTTTTGATGGATATCAAAGTTGTCATGGTTCCGGCACCGGCAATCAATGGGAATGCAATAGGCACAACAGATGGTTTATCATTCATTCCTGTGTCTCTAAAAAGTACAATACCCAAAATCATTTCAATACCAATTAGAAATAATACAAATGCTCCGGCTAAAGCAAAAGACTGTACGTCAAGATTCAGCAACTGCAAGATTCCCTCGCCGGTAAATAGAAAACCAACCATGATTATACCCGACACTAAGGTAACTTTCAGCGGCTCAATCTTTTTGCCTTCAGATTTCAATTTAATGATAATAGGCAATGCACCTAAAATATCAATAACTGAAAACAAAATAAGAGATACCGAAAATATTTGTTTTATGTCCATCAGCTTTACTTTTCTAATAAATCAAGAATTCTGTTTAGATCATTTGTATCAGAAAAATGTATGGTGATATGCCCCTTTCCTTGGGCGGATTGTTTAATTTCTACTCTTGTCTCCATGGATTTTGACAACTCATTTTGAACGCGCCTGAGGTCATAATCAACTTCTGTTCTTGCACGAGTAGGTTTTTCTTTAGGTAGCTGATAGGTACGGATGAGGTTTTCGGATTCTCTTACCGACATTCCCTTATCTCTGATTTGGTGAAAAAGGAAAATCATTTTTAAAGGATCTTCAACTCCTGCAAGAGCTCTTGCATGCCCCATACTTAATTCTTGAGATTTGAGCGCTGTCTGAATCTCCGGCGGCAACTTTATTAATCTCAGAAAATTGGTCACCGTACTTCTGTCTTTAGCAACCCTAACTGCGAGCGCCTCATGGGTAAGATTGCACTCGTCGAGCAAACGTTGATAAGTAAAAGCAACCTCCAATGGATTAAGATCTTTTCTTTGGATGTTTTCGACCAATGCCATTTCTAGAATTTCCTGGTCATCCGCAATTCTTATATAAGCAGGGATTTCTTTCAATCCTGCCAATTTTGATGCCCGGTACCTTCTTTCACCAGAAATAATTTGAAACTTGTCTGCCCCCATTCTGCGAACAGTTACCGGCTGTATGAGTCCGTGCACTTTGAGTGATTCAGATAATTCAGATAATGAAACCGGATCAAATTCTTTTCTTGGTTGGTTGGGATTTGTCTCAATCGAATCAATGGGTAAAAAGGCGATGGTATGCGTTAGATCTTTGACCAACTCAACCGGGTTTTCAACTTCCTGAGTCTCAATGTTGGCAAGAAGGGCTCTTATCCCTTTACCCAATTCTTTCTTTTTGTTATTCATGCTAAAATATACAGGTGCATTTGTCAGCCAGAAGCCATCAAATGTTATTTCGTTTACTAAATTTTAATCTTAACCTTACTTTTCTTGAAACTTTTGGAGTCGTTATTGTATTCCAGAAATTCCTTAGCAAGCTTCAGGAAACTACTGGCTCCTTTGCAGGTAGCATCATAAAGAATAACCGGCTGATGCATACTTGGTGCTTCGCCTATGCGGGCATTGCGATGAATGACCGTATCAAAGACCTTATCCGAACTGTGCTTTTTCACTTCATTCATGACTATATTAGCCAGCCTTAATCTTTTGTCAAACATGGAAAGTACGATTCCTTCCATTGTTAATTTAGGATTGAGGTATTGTTTAACCATGTTGATGGTATTTTTCAATTTACTCAAACCTTCGAAAGCGAATATTTCACATTGTACCGGAACAAGAATGGAGTCTGCTGCAGTCAAGGCATTAACAGTAATGATTCCCAAAGAAGGCAAGCAATCTATCAGGATATAATCGTATTCATACCTTACTTTTTCCAGTATTGATTTGAGAATAAATTCCCTTTTTTCCATACCGGCCATTTCTATTTCTGCTCCCACCAGGTCAATAGATGAGGGCAAGACGAATAAATTAGGCGTTTCGGTTTGTTTGATAGCCAATTTAGGATCAGCTCCATCTACCAGGCATTCATAGAGTGTAATTTCGTCTTCTTGCATGACAAGTCCTGTTCCTGAAGTAGCATTCGCCTGAGGATCAGCATCTACAAGTAAGATTCTCTTTTCAAGAATCGCAAGACTGGCGGCCAGATTAATGCTGGTGGTGGTTTTACCAACCCCGCCTTTTTGGTTTGCAATGGCTATTATTTTTCCTTTAAGATTCATTTGAAAGTTCTATCGATTTACCCGGATCCAATAAAATTAGTTCTTTATTTTCGGTTTTAAAAGCATTTATTGCAGCTTCATGGTCTATTTTGACGTAGGGGAAGGTGTCGTAATGGCAACCAACGATTCTATCGCACTGAATAAAATCACTGGCTATTAAAGCATCATCATAACCCATTGTAAAGTTATCACCAATTGGCAAAATGGCGAAATCAAGTGGATGACATGTCATCGGAATTAATTGCATATCAAGAGTCAAGGCCGTATCACCGGCATAGTAGAAACAAACATCATCGTTCCAAACAACAAAACCACCTACAACTCCTCCGTACTTGCCATCAGGAAAACTACTTGAATGAACTGCATTGACCATTTTAACAGTTCCAAATTCAAATTCCCATTTACCACCAATGTTCATTGGGTGGGCCTTTAATCCTTTTTGTGTATAGTGATCATAGATTTCCCAAACGCCAATAATTACAGCTCCTGTTCTCTTCGCAATTCGCTCTACATCCAGGCTGTGGTCTTGGTGAGCATGTGATAATAGAATATAATCTGCCTCTATGGTATCAACATCAACAATGTCTTTTGCAAGTTCATTTCCTGATAAAAATGGATCTATTAGGATTGATTTACCCTGCATGAGTACCTGAAATGAAGAATGTCCAAAATAAATTAACTTCATGACTCTGATTTTTGAAGCACAAAATTAGCTTTTTTAGAGCAATAAAGCGCCTTTGAATGAACTTTTACATTTAAATAACATTTAGAACTTGTAAAAAAATCAAGATGATTTCAGTTTTTTCGACCACCAACAGACTCAACAACAAGACTTTTCCTTTTGCTGATGCCTATGTTCAAATTTTAAATAAAATAACCAACGAACCGGTCCAACTACTGGACTTCAAAGACTTGTCATTCGAGTTCCTCCATGATTTGATGTATGATTCCAAAAACCAATCTCCACAAATATCAGAATTTCAGGACAAGTATCTGAAATCGACATCAAAATGGGTCTTTTTTATTCCTGAATACAACGGCAGTTTCCCGGGAATACTAAAATTATTCATAGATGCATGTTCAATTCGCGATTACAAACAAACTTTCAATAACAAAAAAGCCGCATTAATAGGCATTTCTGAAGGAAGATCAGGAAATGTCAAAGGATTAGATCACTTTACAAGCATACTCAATCACATGGGTACGGTTGTCTTTCCCGACAAAATGCCCATCTCCAGAATTAGTCAATTGTTGGATGACAAATTTTGTGTTTCTGATCAGGATACATTACTTTTACTTGAAAAACATGCAACAGCATTTCTCGAGTTCTAAAGATTCTCTTCAGGTAAACACTATTCTATGCGTTTAATCGCTTTTGGTTTATTGTTCGTTATTGCTTTTGTCGGCTGTAGCGAATCGAAAGACAAAAAAACTGCTCTCAAAGTTTTCAAATACAATCAACCCAATGCTGTTACTTCACTGGATCCTGCGTTTGCCAGAAGTCAAACCAATATTTGGGCTGTTGACCACCTTTATAATGGATTGGTACAGCTGAATGACAGCCTGAAAGTTGTTCCGGCCATTGCGAAAAACTGGAAAATATCCGGTGATGGTTTAACCTACACCTTTACACTTCGCACTGATGTATATTTTCATGCAAATCCTTGTTTTGGCCCTGCAAAGCACCGCAAAGTCTCTGCCTACGATTTTGAGTACAGTTTCAAGCGACTCCTCGATGAAAAAGTCCAATCACCAGGCTCATGGGTTTTCATTGGTAAAGTGGATAGCTCGGAAGCGTTTAAAGCCATCAACGACACAATATTTCAACTAAAGCTTGCGAAGCCGTTCAAACCGATGATCAGCATGCTGACGATGCAATATTGTTGCGTTGTACCAAAAGAGGCAGTCGAGTACTATGGTAAAGATTTTAGAAGAAATCCGGTTGGAACCGGGCCATTTCAGTTTAAACGCTGGATAGAAAATCAAACCTTATTTTTAAACAAAAATCCGGATTATTTCGAAGTAATCAACGGAAAAAGACTACCCTATCTCGAAGGCATCAGGGTAGATTTTATATCAGACCGAAAGTCAGCTTTTCTGAAGTTTATGAAAGGTGATATCGATTTTTTCTCCGGCCTGGAATCATCCTTCATCAACGCCTTACTTACCTCTGAGGGTGAACTTCAGGAGGATTTAAAAGCAAAAATAAACTTCAATAAAAAACCTTACTTAAACACAGAATTCATTGGAATAAATTACACCATATTACCTGATAATCATCCACTTAGAAACAAATACTTCAGGCAAGCATTGAATTACAGCATCAACAGATCCCAAATGCTGAAGTTGCTTAGAAACAACGTTGGTAAACCTGCTGAATCAGGCATCGTACCACCTGGATTGCAATTCTACCAGTCGGAAATTGAAAATAAATATGCTTATGATTTGAGTAAAGTAAGAGCATTATTAAACAAAGCCGGGTACCCAAATGGAGAAGGACTGCCGAATATCACCCTCCATTGCAATAAAGATTACCT
>JAEUUM010000127.1 GCA_016787375.1 Saprospiraceae bacterium | reverse complement strand
TTGCTAAGTGTGTCATATTGTAGACTACCATCCTGACAGGCAAAAAGATCAGCCGGATGCCATGTGGCCCCCTCGTCATCAGAATAGATAACTCCGGAAGTTTCGGTTCCGGCATAAATTCGATTATTGCCATCTATGACCACTGTAAACAAAGCTCCATCGTTGGCAGATTTATTCAAAAAACTCGGGTAATAACATGGATACTGTGAGGCCAAAATCTTTGATTCATCAATTGCTGTGAAGCTAACTCCGTTGTCGACCGATTTATAAATAAAAGACCACTTTGTAGTAACATATATTACCCCTGATTTAGAGGTTGCAATGCATTGACCTCCAAGTGTTGGATTGAGGTTTGTTAGGCAGGTATCCCACGATTTTGTACTATTGTTGTAGCGAAAAAGCCAGGGTTCATTGATGTTTGTTCTATAAATTCCCGCCAATGGTTCACTATTAGCATTATAGCCAAGTGCCACTATGTTGTTTTGAAGTGAGGCTGGCACAGGAACTTTGGGCATTTCTGTAAAAATGCCCAAAGAATCCATGACATTTGCTTTGTAGATGTACCCAATTTTTGAACCTGTACCCAACAGACTATAAAATATGTCATGGCTGGGAGCAACCACCATCCTCGGATATGCCCCTGAGGGTAGACCACTACTCCATAACATCCAGCTTGTGTTTTGGGAGAATGAAACAGATTGAATAAATAAAAAAATTAAGACATTAAGCTGATTTTTTTTCATCATTTTCAATTAAAAACAACGCACAATTGAATAAAGATAAAGTATTTAAGTTCGATTTTAGATCAAAACAATTAAAAATCTGAATAATGTCTGTATAAAACATCCTTAAATCAATCCCAAAACCAAAATATATGAGGCACTATTTAACAGCCATCAAATATTGAAATTGCATAAATGGTTTTTCCTGAAACAGCTAATTCGATTCTGCGGTTTCTGAAATCACCAACTGCTGATTTTAGCAACGTCCAGCTACCACCACCATCATCTGATTTTGAAATTCCGGCTTTGTTGCTGCAAAAGAGAGATTTATCGGCTTTTTTAAGGCTATATATCCCATAATCTGAAGAAAAAATAACGTCAATTCTGTGCCAAGTAAGTCCTTTATCTCTTGAGATGAAAGTTCTTACCGGGTTTTCATCACAATTATTTAGCCATTGCCCCGCTACTCTGATAGCTGTGATCTGACCATCAACTTCGCCAATTTTATAAACTCCACCTTCATCACCAAACACACAATTCCAGGTATTGCCACCATCATCAGAACGTAAAAGACCATGTGCTCCGCTTGCAATCACAACACCATTAATGCAGCTCAGGCTTGAAACCCAATTATTGGTGAATACATGCTCCCATGATTTTCCGGAGTTTTTTGACCGAAAAATACCATTCATGTTGGATGCAAATAGCTCACCTTTATCAGATTCGGTAATTGAGTGGGTTTCAACATTTCCTTGAATTTTGGACATGTTTTGCCATTTGGTCATATTTTTTGCTTTCTTGAGTAGACCTCCGTTTGAGAGGGTTACAAATAAGTTGGTATGCCCCTCATATATTCCTGTTATCGCTTCAGGTGGAAAGTTGAGCAGAACTATTCCAATATCTTCACGTTGCCAGAGTCCTGATTTAGGATTTTTGCTATGATAAAGGGCGCCATTTTGTGTACCCAAAAATACTTCGTCATTTGTTGCCAACATATTCATTATTTCAATGTTGTCAGGCAGATTTCCACTTAAATCTTGCCAGGTTTTTCCGTTGTCTATACTTTGCATAAAAGAATTTGCAGGACTTTTTGCTGTGGGCTCAGAATCTTCTTTTTGTTGTTTTGAATTCTGTGTCACTGAGCTGCTCTGTTTGCTTGAAATTATTGGCGAATTTGCCATAGCAAGAGACATAATCATAATCAAAGACATGAATTGAATCAATATTTTTTTCGAACTTTTGGTTGTCTGAATCTTGAGATCGTTTTTCATTTTATTTAATTTTAGGTTTGAAATAGAAAGTGATTCAAACTTACAGGCAAAATTGATAAGTGCAATAAATAGACAGGTAAAAGCTTGTAAAGGAATTGTAAAAGCTTTTATTTTTTACTATTAATGCATCGTTTATAATTGAATTTCAACTACTTGTGTAAAAATTATAAAATACTTCATTTTAGTTCTGTCCGATAAAATAATTTTCTTCGTTCTTTTAACTGACTTCAAGTTTATACCCGACACCATGAATTGCCGTTAATTTTATTGTATGATCTTCGCGTAGCATTTTTCGCAATCTGGAAACAAACATATCAAGGCTTCTCCCAACCAATATGCCCTCATCTTTCCATACATTATCGAGGATGAAATTACGTTCCAGGATCTGATTTGGATGTGTAACAAACAGATGTAGTAATTTTGACTCCCGGTATGTAAGCTTGTTTGTGATTCCACCACTTTTGAGCATTTGGTTCGATACATCAAGACTTGACTTACCAAAATCCAAGCAATTAGCTTCTTTTTTGATAAGCGTTTCTGAATCCTGATGTTTTTGAAATTTGTATTTACCTAAACCAAATAAACTCAACGCTAAAACACCACTTAAAATCCAACCAAGCACAGGCATATTGGTTTTGTTTTGCTGTTTTGGAGTAAAATTTATTTGTAAATCGTAACAATCAGGTGAAAATTCTCTGTCTTGACAAGCAACATTGTTATTCTTTAAAAAATCTGCATAATTGTATCCAAGCAAAATATTGTCATCATTGCAATGTTTGATTACCACATTATAGTTATGTACCTTTCCGAATACATCGAAAGAGGATTGTAAGATTTTAGGTAGATTGTGATATTTAAAATTACGTTCTATTCTAACACTCCACATGTTGGTAGTTCTATGCACAACTGCAGGTATACGAGTTGTACTGTCACCCGATTCTTTTAACAATGCATCTGCTGCACGTCTCAGTGCAAGATTTATTTTTTCATCTGAAATAAAGGTCGATTTTTGTTCAAAGTTTAGCCAAACAAATTGCATCAACATTGTACTAAACGCTAAAAATCCTGCAAAAACCAGAAATCGATTGACTGAAAGTTTCTTCATGATATGAATTATAAAAACATGGTCATTGGTAAAGTTCTATTTATTCTTCAAACTATTAAAAAGTTTGCCTGCAATAAAGTTAAAAAGTTAGTGAAGGTTTTCAAATTACTGGCTTTTGTATTTATCCAGGTCATTCAACAAAACTCAGCTCAGCAATTTAGTACTTTACATTTTTACCACTTTTGCCACATAAATTTTTTGTCCGGTAAACAACCTAATCATGTAAGTTCCGTTTTGAAATTCCTGAATATTAAGCTGATTGTTGTTTATGGATGTAGATCTTAAAATTTTTCCATACAAATCAAATATCTGTGCCGTTTCAATTTGATCGTTAACTAAGAATTGTACAACATCCTTAACCGGATTAGGAAAGAAGCCAATGTTATTAGCCTTGAGTTCTGAAGTATTGACACTGTTATTAATCAAAGAAACAGCTTCATTGGTAACGATTGGTAAATTGTAATCAAAATATATTTCCGCCTTGTTTTTTAAAGAGTCACCAAGTATGAGATTTGGTCTTGTTTTAATTTTAAAAGAGACGTAACCATCGTTGTTATTATCATCAAATGGTAATTCAATATCTTCAAAAATGAACTCTACAATGTTGTCTTTAATTCTTGTAAACATTTTATGACTTGCGTCAATGATCTGAAGACTTTTAATGTCGAATACATTAACGTCAATCAAATCTTTTACAACAATATTTTTAGCAGCGTAGGTACCTGTATTCTCGAATCGTATCAAATAATGTAAATATTGACCAATCATTTCAGGCTTAATATTTTTTCCTTCAATACAGGTTTTATCATTTGGGTCTAAAGAACCTACTACTGTTTGTCGCATATCAAATACGTTATCAATAGGTGTTTCATCAAAGTTATTTGTAGTAATATTGGCCTCGAAACTAAGGATGTCTCCTATATTAACGGATGGGTTTTCAATCGGACTGTTTACATTTAAAACGAAGTTCAAGTTCCGACTCTCAAAGGGTTGCAAGTCTGAAAAATTCCAACTTAACATATTTTTACTTTGCAGGTCAGGAGGTAAATCTGAGCTGAGAAAATCCAATACTTCATCATTCCAGATAAAATTAATTGTTCCACTTTCGACTTGGGTACCTCTGTTTGTAAAAATGATTTTATATTTCGCATCAAAACCCGGTCTTGCAGGCTCAATCGGCAAAATGCTTACTTGGACATCATGGTGAACGCCTTTTGGAGCAATGCAAATATTCTGTATAACAGTATCACCTGCATCCGGAAAAGTGACTTCGAATGACATTGGGTTGATTATAAAATAAGTTGGATTTTCGATATTTGGTTTTAAGAAATATGTGCCATCCTGAACAGGAATAAAAAAGTGTCCAAAGCGGTCTGAAATGGTTGATCCGAATTGTAAGCCCTTTGTTATTGAATATTTAAGAAATGAATAGCCATTATCACTTGGTTCACAACCGTTATTATTCCAATCTATTTTATTCTCACTAATAATAGAATAAAAAGCCCCACCGGGAGTGAAGCTGCAATAGGAGTTGACAGAACAATTATATAGCCCATTGGAGTTGGCTATGTTTTTTATGTAATCCGTTTCAAAGTCATCACAACAAATATATTTTAGGTTAGAGTTATTTTCGAAACTCATGGTTTTTTCAATGCCATTTTTAATGAACATGGATATTAGATTGTTGTTATCAACACTAAATATTTTCAGATTTGGCAAAGCTGAAATGTCCAAACTAATCAGCTGGTTTTTGTAAATCCCAAGTGATTGCAATTTTATAAGGCTCTCCAAATCTATTGTTGAAAGTTTGTTGTCACCACATTCTAGTGACAATAAATTATGCAAATCTTTTAGATTTAGATTTGCAAGCTGGTTCTTGTGACACGACAAATATTTCAAATTTGTTAATCCGTTAAGATTCAGGTTATAAAGTTGATTGTTCCAACATGCGAGAGTTACCAAATTAGTCGAACCGGATAAGTCAAGAGTTG
>JAEUUM010000112.1 GCA_016787375.1 Saprospiraceae bacterium | reverse complement strand
ATTTGCAATTGTTTTTTTACCTACAGCAAACGCTTCTTTTGCTCAAGAAAGTTACCCATACACCTGCGATGTTGACTTTAGTGCCTTAACTGCCAAATACTGGCAATATCGAGAAAACTTTAACAAGCATTTTATTAAAATCGACCGTAACGAAGCCGCCGGATGCGTGAATGATGGTATTGGGCAAAATTCGAATGAAACTTGTATAATTGGTAAAAATGGCTTGAGTCTTCCAGCTACCAGTATCAACTTGGGTCCGGCGCACGCAGGCGGCAGCGAACGAAAAATACCTTATATGGGGGAAGAGAACGACTTAACAGATGAAGATTGTTTTGGTCCTAATTTTTATGATGCCCCCTCGTACAACTATCTCGATATGGGCTCTGAGACCCTGACTCAACTTGGATGGTACATCATGATGCTGTGCACCGAATATGAGTTGTTTAGACGCAATAATCAGGTCGATGATCAAAAAGAAACATTGGAAGAATTGTTCCTGGCTCTTCAATCAATCAAAAGACTTGATATAATGGCAAATTGTTATTTGTCAAAATTATACCAACAACGACTACCTGATGCTCCTGTTGCCTTGTGTCCCCCAGTTTTCCTAACCAACCCTAATCGGCCTAATTTTTATGCATGGGTGGTGCCATCATGCAATTTTACACCACAAACTGATGGGTACAGTGGCTTTCTGTTAAGAGAAGATGCTAACAGAGATGCCTTAATATCATTAAATGACCAGGGCGACCCTATGTACAACATAAAGCTGATATCATCAGCCAATTCGTTTATTTCTGAACCTTGTAAAAAAGAATCACGAGATCAAGGTGCTTGTTATCTGCTTCATCAGCAAGCGTTTTTCAGTCAAGATCAGATTATTGGTTTAATGAAAGGCTTAGTATTTGTTAAAAAATACATTCCTGATGATGCCATTGTGACAACATGTGATGGTCATACTTACAATGTTTTGAAAACTGCCCAAGACATTACTTGGGCCATCTGTCATAGAATAGGTGAAGATGAAAAAACCTCAATTTGGTTACCGGGTACTGACAATAATTGTACTGCTGTTTTTGGCTCTTTTGAGGATAAAAGCAAAATATACCTTTCAAACCAAGAAGGGGGAAATGTGAGGTGGCTATTTTATGGTATTGGCAAAGCATGTAAATATATTACGGGTAAGGAAGCCGGTATAAGTGCCGGCAATGCACTGAGATGGTTGGCATACAAATATACGCTTGACACTTATGATGAAAACTTTTATCTCCCTTTTCCACTTATTTATTATGCAAACTGGTACAAAGACGGTATAAATTCGAATCATGCATTGTTTATAGAAGCTGAATCAATCGCTACCGATAACGGTGGACATTATGATGATGATGACTTTAGAGATCGTGTTAAAGATTTACATAAAGAGATCATGCCATTGATTAACAATACATTATACCCTTCAGAACCCAATGCCCCTGTTGATCAATCAAAATTTTTGACCATGATGTGCAATGCGCCTTGTACGGGACAATGCCAAAAAAATAAAAATTATGATGAGGGCGTGCCAAACTCCAATCCTCCATTTGAGTGTGCCAACACTCCCGGATGGTTGGGACAGCGTTGGGATGGTGCCGGCAGCGATTCAAAGATACTGGGCAATGAAAATTTACAAAGCAGAATTTTTAACGGACTTGATTTTATGGTACTTTACAATCTTTATGCCCTCAATTATGCAAGTTCTGCACCTTTTTATAAACCTGAGAACATTGCAGATCCATCTTCTGGTGCCATTGGTAAGGATAATTCGATCGTTGGCTCAGGCTTTATTTGTATGGGTGATACTAAATATTATGAAATCAAACCCCACTACACAAGCACGAACAATACTTTTGATGATATTATTTGGAATTCTTCAGCAGAACTTTTGGTGAACAGTCCAAATGATTTTGCAACAAATGTTCAAAGAATCGGTCAAAATAACCAATCACTTTTAAAAGTCAAATATACAGAAAACAGACCCAAATCAGCAATAATCAGAACAGAACCTTATACGAAATGGATTAAAGAGGGTCATGAATATAGATTCGAAGAAGTTCCTGCCAGTTATAATGTGACAGGGTATATTAATGATCATTGTTATAATCAAGGTGTAAAACCGATAGGCGATGAATTGCCTCAATTTACAATTTTCAAATTTGAAGATCCTTGCTATACAGCCTTTAAAATAAAAGGGGACGAAATGGCAGATTTTAATTTTAGTTGGAACATTCATAATAATCAGAATGGTCAGACCAAGAGCTTTACTGGAGAAGAGATTGAACTCTATGAGCCTTTTTATAATGACTATTATGATGCCGTTATAAACATAACAATAAATATAGCTCCAAAGATTCCAATGTCTTGTCAACCCACTAGCATTCAAAAAACATTTTTCTTAAAAAAATGTACCGGAAAAGATCCAAAATTAATCAGGGTGACTCCAAACCCCAATATTGGTGTGTTCAATGTAGAATTAGAAGATGCAAATATGTCCATTCCTGCAGGTGGGTTAGATCTTTACTTGATCAATACCAATACAGGTACAGCTGTAGGGCAATATCAAATGAATCAAAGTTCTTTATTAATTAATGCAGGAAATCAGCCTCCGGGCAATTATAAGATTTCAACCATAATACAAGGGCAACCAACAGAAACAAGTTTTATAATAATTCAATAATTTATATAAAAATGAAAATAATCTTAATATTTATATTGACAATAACCCTTTATAATCGTAACTTTATAACTACGATGGAAAACATTATGAGTACTGCACCTTATACACAATACCACACGATGGTGTATAACAGTCACCTTGGTGTCTATGTTGAGACAAGTGATAGTTGTACGTTAGATAATATCTGGCATTTCAAAGCAGATCATACTTATGAGATGAGTGAAGGCACTTTGTTGTGCAGTGATACGCCCCCGTATATAGCCAAAGGTAGTTGGATCTTAAATGCTGAAGAAACACAGTTACTGATGGAGATAGCAGGTGATACC
>JAEUUM010000081.1 GCA_016787375.1 Saprospiraceae bacterium | reverse complement strand
TATAATCAACCATGATTGGAAAGGATTTGTGTTTCCGATCTACCAAAACAGCCACTTCGATTTTCTTTGGGATAATGTCCAAAAAAGGTTTAATTGCATAGAAAATGGTTCTTCCGGTGTTTGCGACATCATCAACAACAATTATGACCTTATTTTCAAAATATTCAATAGGTAACCCCACTTCAATGGGCACTGTTAATGGGTTTGCTGGATTCAGCGTAATGGTTGTTAATGTGAGTTTTTGCTCAAACTTTTTCGTGAATTCGTTAAATAGTAATTCAGCAAAAGCTGTTCCGTTTTTGTTAATTCCTGCGAGTATAATCTCCGGTTCCTGATAATTTTGCTCGAGTATTTGAATCGCCATTCTTTTTATTTTTCTTGCTATATCTATATGGTCAAGTAGTTTCATGTTTTTGTTGTAAAATTAAGTCATATTCTTGTATCAAGGTGTTCTCAAAAATAATTTGCACTAAAAAATGATAGTTTTCATTTAATGTTTTAAAATAATTACTTTATGGTTTATAACTTTAAGTCAAATTTAAAAATTCAAGTATGGCACAGTTGATATTCTTAGTACTCTTGCTAACGGTCGGATTCTTTGCAACGAAAAGATTTCTGAGAATAAAAAACATTATTTCTCTTGGTAGCGAAGAAGTTATCAGCGGCCACCGATCTGAAAGATTAAAAAGATTATTGCTGATTGCTTTTGGTCAAAAGAAGATGTTTGAAAGATGGATTCCTGCGATCATGCACCTTTTTATTTATGTTGCGTTTCTATTTACTCAGGTAGAGCTGATAGAAATCATCATTGATGGTCTCTTCGGAACCCACAGGTTTTTTGTAGATAAAATAGGTTCTCTTTATACTTTGATTATCAATTTTATTGAATTCCTCTCACTTGGTGCGTTTGTAGCCACAATAATATTCCTTTCAAGAAGGAATTTGTTAAAATTGGCAAGATTTCAAAAACCGGAGCTTAATGGATGGCCTACCAAGGACGCCAATATTATTTTGTTTGCTGAAATTGTGTTAATTATTGGAATATTTTCGATGAATGGTTCAGATTACCTTCTTCAGTCGATTGAGCCAGAACATTATAAATCAACCGGCCATTTAATTTTAAGTTCGCATTTAGCTCCAGTTCTTTTTGGTGGTCTAGATGCATCGTCATTACACATTATTGAAAGATTTGGTTGGTGGCTCCACATTCTGGTTGTTTTTGGATTTGTATTGTATTTACCTTATTCAAAGCATTTGCACATATTTTTAAGCTTTCCAAATGTTTATTTCTCCAAACTTGACTCTGCGGGTAAAATGGAAAATATGCCTGAGATTATGAATGAAGTAAAATCAATGTTTGGCATGGAGGTTGATGCAACCAGTTCGGCCATGACTAGTGGAGAAATACCCACATTTGGTGCGAACGATATAACTCAACTTAGTTGGAAGAATTTATTAGATGCTTATAGTTGCACCGAATGTGGCAGATGTACCTCAGTTTGTCCGGCAAATCAGACAGGTAAAAAATTGTCCCCAAGAAAAATAATGATGGATGTCCGTGACAGAGCCGAAATAGTGGGTGAATCAATATTTGATATGGGAGTTGAAAAGGAAAAGTTTGATGATGGGAAATGTCTATTTGATCATATTTCCAGAGAGGAAATTCACGCTTGTACTACCTGTAATGCATGTGTTCAAGCCTGTCCTGTATTAATTAATCCTCTTGATATTATTCTTAAACTCAGAAGATACGAAATATTAACAGAATCTTCAGGACCAGGTGATTGGGTACCTATGTTTAACGCCATTGAAAATGCCGGTAGTCCTTGGCAAATGTCTGTTGATCGCGATGAATGGTCAAAATCATAATTAAAATTAAAATCCTATCTATGAATGTTATAACAATGTCAGAGTTTGCAAATAATGGACAATCACCGGAAATTTTATTTTGGGTAGGTTGTGCAGGTAGTTTTGATGCAAGAGCTCAAAAAGTTACCAAGGCATTTTGTGAAATACTGAATCACGCAAAAATTTCTTTCGCAATTTTAGGTAATGAAGAGAAATGTACAGGAGATCCGGCAAGAAGGGCAGGGAATGAATTTCTTTTTCAAATGACTGCTCTCCAAAATATTCAAACCCTGAATATGTATGCTATTAAAAAAATTGTAACCGCATGCCCGCATTGTTTTAATACTCTTAAAAACGAATATCCAGAATTAGGAGGTAATTATTATGTAGTCCATCATACTCAATATCTTGAAACTCATTTATCAGAAGTTAAAATAAAGTTTGATGAACAATCAGATACTCAAACTGTTACTTACCATGATTCTTGTTATCTGGGCAGGGCAAACAACATCATCGATTCTCCAAGAGAAGTTTTATCTAAGCTAAAACTTGATTTAAAAGAGCTAAAGAGGAGCAAACTAAATGGCTTGTGCTGTGGAGCCGGTGGAGCTCAAATGTTTAAAGAAGATGAACCGGGGAATAAAAGAATCAATACTGAAAGAGCTGAAGAAATTATTGAAAATGGTTCAAAGATTGTAACTGCGAATTGTCCGTTTTGTTTGACAATGTTACAGGATGGTATCAAAGAAAAAAACCAACAGGATAATATCATGGTCTACGATCTTGCTGAGTTGGTTCTTAATAAAATAGTTAAATAACACATGGAGGTTTTACAAAATATTATAATTAAATACCCCGATTTTTCAGATTTTGACAACCAATCAAGAATTTGGGTATTTCAACTTGACAAACCCATTTCAGATGACATTTTAATTAATATCAATAAAGATATCGAGCAATACACTTCAACTTGGAGGAGCCATGGAACTTTGGTTAAATCATCTGGTGTAGTTATATCCAATCGGTTTCTAGTTCTTATTGCTGATGAAAATGATACATCTGTAGGTGGATGTTCTCAAGATAATATGATGCGTTTCATTCAACAACTTCAAGCTGATTATTCTGTCAATCTGTTGGATCGTTTTTTGATTTATTATATAGACAATAACGAAATTAAATTCCTGCAAATGAATGATTTGCTTGAAAAAATTCGCAACAAATCACTTGATGAAAATACACTTATTTTCGATAGTCTAATAAAGACCAAATCTGAATTTGAAGATTCATGGATTAAGCCTTTTTATCAATCTTGGGTCAATAGATTTTTATAAAAATTATATTTTTTTGATGGGCAAAGTAAACCTATTCTGGTTTCGTAGAGATCTCAGGTTAAATGATAATGCAGGTTTGTATCA
>JAEUUM010000037.1 GCA_016787375.1 Saprospiraceae bacterium | reverse complement strand
CAAAGACTAAAATGCCTGCATACATTGCTATTTCTGCACCGGCTGTTTTTTATATGATGGCATTATTCTGTCAGGATTTATGGTATAATTTTTCTGAAACAAAGTTCAAACTATTATTTAAAATTTTGGCAGTTTCTGTTTTTTTACTAAACATTAGGTATTCTATCGAAAGAACCAAACCATTTCACTCATTTGAAGAAATTAGCCAAAAGAAAAACAGAATTTTGCAACTTGAAAAATATTTCACGAAAGACAAACCAAACATCATTTTTGGTAATGATGATTCTATAAGAACTATGTTTTACCTCGATTGTATTAGTTATTCAAATTTTCCATCATTGGATGAAATTCATAAGCTTACACCAAATTATCATATAATAGTTTTGGATAACCACCGATTGTCAATTGAGTTAAGAAAAAACAGAAGTGTTACTTTGGTTAATCTAAAACAATAAGAGAACAAAGATTTACGACAAAGCTATGCTTCCTTTTCTACCTCTTCAGCAGTCATCTCTGCCTTGTTGATTTTTTGAATTTCGTTGTCGATGTAGTAAAGTGACATGGGGCCGGTACCGATTAACTTGATTTTATCCAGTATCGAACGCATCAATGCTTCCTCTTCCCTTTGCTCAGTGATATACCATTGCAGGAAGTTTAAGGTAGTATAGTCGTCTTCTTTATTGCTAAGTTCTACAAGCGAGTGTATTGATTTTGTAACTTTCTGCTCATGAAGATAAACCTGCTCAAACATCTTGTTTATGGATTCAAATTCATGCGGAGGCTGGGCAATTGCAGGTGTTAGACCATGACCGTTAACTTCAGAAATATAATGATAAATTTTTAACATGTGTTGACGCTCTTCATCAGATTGTCGGTGCATAAAAGCTGCACATCCATTCAGGCCTTCTTTATCACACCAGGATGCCATTGACAAGTATAAAAATGATGCGTAGGCTTCAAGTTCGATTTGCTTATTCAAAGCAGATTCCATTGTTTTTGATATCATTGCTTATGGTATTTTAGGTAATTTTTTATTTAGATATGAATAACAAACAAACAGCAAAAAGGATTAAAGAAAAAAACAAACCATAAAGAAAAACAGTATAACAATAGGTCAGATAGCGATATTTTTTGTTGAGAACCTGTCCCAAAAAGTAGATGCTCTTTGACATTGAATCGTAGATATACTGCGGGTCCTGAATCAGTTGACGCATTGCCCATTGGTAATCGGCTAACTTCATTCCAGTATAATTTCCAAAAAACAATAAATCGGCAGTCTTATCTTTGACTTCCTCCAAAGATATTGAGCCTTTGATTAGTTTAGGCTTGATTGTCAATATAGCATAAAACACAGACAGTAAACAGGAAGCAAGCAGTGCAATGGTTGGAACCACCAATCTCATATCACCGTTCCATTTTGGAATCAGGTTAGAGCCTGCCACAGAAAACATAATAGAATTGACACCCATCATAATGTGCGCCTTAGAATCCGCCAAACTGTTAAGGTTGAGGTGGTTGCTATATGCTGTTCTAAAAAGTGTTTCAGTGCTTCTTGATATGTTTTTTACGTCAAAATCAGCATTTTCCGCACTTTTAGTATTTGAATCATTGTTCTTAGATTCACGCTTTTGGAGTTGATAATTTAGTTGCTTTAAAAACAAGGATTTGTTTGCTTCATATAACTCTGATGCTGATTTAGTGTGGTATGTGTGGTTAGAGATAAATTTAATTTCAAATTCGAGCCATTCAGTTTTGCCCATTTTTATGCCATTTTTCTCCATTTCATCTTTAAGCAAGTCATTTCTCTCCCAGAAATGTTCATTACCCAAATGGCTCAAATCGGCATCACAAATAATCATTTGGAGCAAATTTTGAGGTGTTTGTGGCATTTTGGTTGCCATAATGATACCCTGAATGATCTCCAGTTGGTCAGTTGAAATTTTACCCTTCAAAAAATCGCTTGCCAATTCAGCACTTCGTGACTCGTGGTCTACCCCACCTTGCGAATAACCTGTATCATGAAACCATGCTGCTATCTTCAAAAGCTTCATGTCATCTTGATCCACTCCTTCTTTTGCACCAATTAATTCAATGCCTTTGATCACTTGTAAGGTATGATCATAGTTGTGA
>JAEUUM010000023.1 GCA_016787375.1 Saprospiraceae bacterium | reverse complement strand
CATTGAGTTTGTTTCCGATATCATTCAGGGGTTTAAAATTTTTAATCAGAGCACTTACGGTTTCAAGATAGCCATCAGCTTGCAATGTATTAAAATCAGGCGTCATTTCATTTGTTAACAAACCTGACATATTGAGATCTGTGTTGAAGCTACCTGATATGTATTGTGCGATAGGTGCAAGTTTTTGGATGGTGTTGAAAGTTTTAAAAGCATCTTGAAAACTGATTTTCTGTAAACCTAAAATTATATCAAAACCGGGTTTAGCGATGTCTTTGCTGTTATAGCCACCACTTATGTTCATTTTACCACCTAATGTCTCAGACTTTCCACCCACTATTTTTACACTCTGATCAGCTACAACCAGGATGCCTGAAACATTATTCAAGGTCATATTGGTATATAACATTTTGGAGATTTCAGTTTTTATATTCATTTTGATATTCGCCGGAATTGAAATAGGTTCGGGCTTAGATACGGTTTTTGATGGTTCAGCTTGCATAAACTGATTTACATCGAGGTATTTTGAGCTAAATGAGATGTTCCCTCCTAAGGTTTGATTTTTAAACATCCAGTTGAAAATATTCTGAATACTTCCGCTGGCATTGAAATCACTCGTGCCCATTGTGAAACCAAGTCTTCTAACCAGAAGGTCATTGGGTTTCATATTTCCGTCAATAACCATTTGGTTAATCTGGTATTCATCATATAACATTTTTCCGATAGATGCTTTTAATCCAAAATCAAATCGATCAAAAACTTCATTATTCAGGTTGGCACCATCGGGTTCCTTAGACATTGTTTGTTTATCGCTGGTTTCCATTGCTTTTAACCATTCATTAGCATTGAAAAAAGTACTTCTTAGGTTAAAATCACCTTTCATGGTCAATTTAGGTGAAAAGTATGCCATGAAATTATCGATTTTACCAGTTCCTTGAACATCACTTGCCCCCAATTTTCCTGCAAATTCCTGTATGCTAATATTCTTTGGTGAAAACAGGATATTCCCTTTATCTATTATTATCGTAGGGTAAGGTTTGTAATTGGCAAGAAAATTAGTTGCTATGATATGTCCTGATACATTGACATTTTGATAGCGTTGATTTTCTATATCTGAGTTTTTCGCTTTCATGGTCACATCTGTAATTAATGTACCTTTTAATTCTCTTAGGTTTTGAATAGGGAATGCCTGTGATAAATCACCTAGATTGAGCGTGCCTTTAAATCTTGCATCTATATCAGGGTCCGAAACGGGTGTCTTGAGCAATAGTAAAATTTCAAAAGGATTATTATCGATGCTCAAATTCAAAGGGTTTATGTTGACAATGGTTTGATCAGGCTGATCACCATTATTTAAAAGGCTAATGTTAGCATTTATATTTTTTATGGTCTTGGGCAATGTTGGATATTTGACCATCGCCTTGTTAATATTGATTAAAATATCAAATGATGGAATGGTTGTTTCGCTCAATTTTCCTTTGACCTTTCCTTTAATTTTAAAATCTCCTTCAGTTTTAACATCTTTAAAATCAGTAGTATAAGCGCCGGGCACAAGGCTTAAAAAGTTTTTAAACGAATTATTAGGGGAGCTGAAACTCAAATCCATTTCCTTGTATGTATCGGCCAATTTTACAAATCCATCAGCAAGTAATTCGATTTCGTTTAATTTGAGTGAGTTTTTCTTGAAGGTAAATTTGTTATTCAGCATATCAGCTAAAAGTGTTGCGTTATGATCCACCTTTGCATTGCTCAGATAGGTCATAGCTCCATTGGCTAAGGTCATGCTTTTACAAGATGTTTTGGTAGTGAGGTCAAACAGAGAAGTTGAAAAATCACCCGATCCTTCATGATTCAATCCTTTCATTTCAGTATATATGCCCGAGCTTTTGTCATTGTAAACAATGGTGCCATCTATAATTTCATACTTTTTTAGCAGAAGTCTAAAATCTTCGTTGTTACCGGACTTGGAGCTTGTATCTTTTGAAATCTGATAATTAGCTTTTCCGTTTTGAAGAATTTGAATATTAATGAGGGGCTTTTTGAGAGTAATTTGCCTTATTTTCATTGGTTTTTCACCCTTGATAACTGACATTAGATTAAAACCTAAGGACAAATTGTCAGCAGAAAATAACGGCACTCCTGCAAATTCCTTTTTACCAAAAACACTTATTTCATCAAATTGAACTCCCAAAAATGGAAATGTTCTAATTAAAGTTACATCAATATCTCCAACAGTGACAATGGCATCAAGGTTTTTATTGATGTCCTCCATTGCTGTAGCCTTAATTTTGTCTTTAAACACAAAAGGTAAAATAATCGCTGCGGATAAGAGTATTCCGAAAAATATAGTGGAGATGATTAATAGCTTTTTGACGATTTTTTTCATTGTTTTGATTAAAAGTTTAAACAATAACGAATTTTTATTAGTATTAGTTTTAGTTTTGAACGAACTCTATAAAAAAATGAAATTAGACACCATTTCACATAATTGGATTACAACCAATCAGGCATTAAAAGACTTTGCAGAGAATCACAAATACGAAAGCTGGATTGCATTTGACACTGAATTTATTGGTGAAAGACGTGATAGAACATTGCTCTGCCTCATACAAGTCAGCTCTGTTCAAGGAATTTTTCTGATCGATTGCATCAAGATTAATGACCTTTCTCCTTTTTTGGAAATGATGGTGAACCCTTCCATTCTCAAAATAACACATGCCGGTGACAATGATTATAAGGTGCTGTATGAATTATATCGAATAGTTCCTGTCAATGTAGCAGATGTGCAGATTGCTGCTGGTTTTGCAGGATATAAATACCCTGTTTCACTAGCGACTCTACTTTCATCCGAATTGAATCAAAAATTAGACAAATCTTTTACTGTCATCGATTGGGAACAAAGGCCACTTCACGATAATTATGTGCTTTATGCTATCGAAGATGTACTTTTCCTGAAAGACATCTATGATCGACTAATGACTCGGATAGATGAAGCAGGGATGAACTCTTGGGTTCAAAGTGAATTCCATCAACTGACCTTACTCGATACATATGCTAGTCCGCCCGAGAAAGAAGCCCTGCTTGCCATGTACCAAACAAAATACAGCACTCGAGAGAAGGTAATGTTGCTAAGATTGTTCAAGTGGAGGTTTGAGCAAGCAGAACGAACCGGAAAAATCAAGGAAAAAGTTTTACCTAGAAAATGGATAGGGATATTGGCAAAACAGCTCAAACTGGGTAAAAATCACCTTTTAAATAATCGTTCAATTTCTCCAAATTTTATTGAAGCCAATTGGAGGGATCTTGAAAAACTGAATGTTGATCCAAATAGCAAAGAAGAATTGGAAATAGTTAATAGCATTGATACGGAAACATCTTCTGATCCTATCCATGAAAGTCTCCAAGAACTTGTTTTGAGTTTGGTTAGATATCAATGCCGGATTAAGGGAGTTGATCCTGCAATAGTAATGCCTCCTCAGGTTTTAAAAACACTTAAAAAGCAAACTAATAAAACTCCATCAGTCCTTGAAACTACATGGCGTTATGATTTATTGGGAAAAGATTTTCTTGGGTGGATAGATTTTGATAACTTATTGAAGCTTACTTTTGAGGCAGACAGAATAATAATCGAAAAAAATATTAAAAAATAATCATCATTGTTGCTGTTATTTAAGTATATATTTATAATTTTATAAATTATTTTAAAAAAATTATGTCTTATGAATAATTCGTTCTTTACAATCATTTGTCTGTTAATCTTTTCAAACACTTCCAACTGCCAAACTTTGAATGTAGCATGGCAAAAATGTATAGGGGGTTCAGGCAAAGAAGAAAAGCCTGTAGGACTTACTCGCTCGGACCTTAGCTATACTGTTGGTTTTAGTACCATCTCAACCAACGGAGATATATCAGGTAATAAGGGTGATGTCGATTGGTTCTTTTCAAAATATGATAAAGACCAAGCTCTTGTGTTTGGAAAAATTGCAGGAGGATCAAAAACTGAAAATTTTTCTTCTATACATGAAAATTCAGATAAGACATACGTGGCAATCGGCACAACAAATTCCGCAGCTCCTGGCACTACTGATGGGAATGTAACCAATAATCACGGGGGAAATGACGCGTGGGTTACAAAACTTACTGCAAATGGAAGCATTCAATGGAGGAAATGTATTGGTGGAATAGGTGAAGATCAAGGCAATTTTACATTGGAAACGGCCGATAACAACTATCTGTTGTTGGGGACAACGGCTTCTGCTGATGGAGATTTCACGTCAAATGCAGGAAGCAATGACATATTTTTGATAAAATGCGATATCAACGGTATTTTTCTTTTTACCAAGACTTTTGGTGGAATTGGCAATGATAAAGCGGTTGGAGTAACAAAACTGGCAGATGGTTATATGATACTGGCAGAATCAGCATCTTCAACTTTTCCTGGTGCAACCAATTCGAATAAAGGCAAGAATGATTTTCTTCTGATCAAAACGGATCTTAATGGCACAGTAAGCTGGTCTAAATTTTTCGGCGGTCCGGATGAGGATAACCCTACTCACATAATGACTTTAAGCGATGGCAATGTTTTGGTAACAGGTACAACCTCTTCAACTTCTGGGGATATAACCGGTGCTAAAGGAGCAACAGATATATGGGTTGCTAAAATTTCTGCTTCAGGCTCATTGGTTTGGGCAAGGAACTTTGGAGGAACCGGTAATGATTTGGGCAAGATGGCAGTAGAATATGCATCGCCCAATAAATATTTTATCATCGGAACAACTTCATCAAACAATGGCAATGTCTCTGGAAATAAAGGAGGTAGTGATATCTGGATCGCTCAATTAACATCTTCCGGCACTTTTGAATCAGGTAAGACCTTTGGAGGTTCACAAGATGATTTTGCAGGCTCAATAACCACTACTACTGATAAGGCAATTCTTATAACAGGTGAAACTTTATCAAATGACGGCAATGTCTCCGGAAATCATGGTGGGAAAGATATATGGGTAGCAAAATTAACCCAACCTACCGCGACATTTGATTTGGTAAATTCTTTTGAAATGAAACTCTATCCGAATCCTGCAAATTCTTTCGTGACCGTCAAGTGGGCTAGCAACATCAAAGTTGAAACCATTACAATAACTAATATATTTGGCCAAAATATCAACGAAATCAAGCTTGATTCTGAATCTGATTTTTTTAACTTAAATACTTCTTTCCTGCAATCAGGAAATTATATTATTTCTTTAAAAGCTAAAGAAGGAATTACCAGATCTATGTTGGAAGTGGTTAAGTGATGGTTTAAAAATGTTGAATAACTATTTTTAACGTTTCCAAAGGGGTGGCATTTTTACTAATTCTAGCGTAGTATATTCCGTTTGGAATGTTAGAGGTATCAATAATGGTCTTATCTGATAATGGTAATGTATAGTTCATGACACACATTCCATAGACATTAAATATCTCTATTTGGTTAATACTGGCAATGCTGCCTAAATTCTGAATTGAGAAATATTCATTTGCCGGATTGGGGAATATTGTGTAAGGGGGAGTTACATTGTAATTAATGTGATTTAATGCACTCAGAGGGGAGTTGCTGGAGAGGGGAGTAGGATTTAAAAACTGAAATGATCCATATCCATTTGGATATCTTCCGTAACTGGTGTCAGTTAAAATGCCCGGGATTAATACTTCATCCTTCAGGTAAAGGCTGTCATTCGTTTTTTGAAACAGACCAAGATACTCACCATTTTTTTCAAGTTTAAAGTTTGTATGAAATTGTCCTTGAGTAACATCATCATCGGCCCACACCAACAAATATGAATACGCCGGTAAAATGGTGTTCGGCATTGACCACTTGTCCTTTATTCCTTTTTTGTCTGTTAAATAATAGCCGTCCAGGTTCACTTCTTGATCAGAGCGATTGTATATTTCAATCCAATCATCATATTCGCCATTTTCGTCCATGATAGTTGATGAATTATCGGTCATCACTTCATTTATCACCAAATCGGAAGAAGTATTATACAGGATTAATGTATCGAAATCGCATAAAGGACTAAAACTTTCATTTTGTTCTAAATCCGTTGCTTTAATTCTGTAAGTTATTGATTTTGAATTAATTGGAATTTCAAGTTGTAACCCAAAGACATGATCATTTGCAGCCAGGTCGCTGTGCATACCATCATCAAATAACGAAGCACAAAATTCAATTCCTTGATTAATTTTATAACAAAATTCGACATTACCAACCCCACTGTCATCTATCACCTTTGATGTCACAGTCATATAGTTGCTATTACTATTAGTTTTAACAATTTTATTTTGAATAATTGGTTTGACTTTATTCAATTGCAACTGCTGGTTAATGCTTGACTGTCTTTTAGTTATGTAGGAGAGGATACCTTCAGGTGTGTGATTATATGGAAGTGGTACCTTAAAGGATTGCTTAAAATCATTGAAAGTAAATCCATAATCCAATGGACGGTAGGGGTCTTTTTGGGCTGAATTCTCAAGCTTTTCTTTAAGACTATCCAGTATTGGTAACATGGTGTCTTCGTTGAAAAAAGTATTAATTGCACGGTGGAAGTAAAATGAAAACCTGTTTTTATATTCAGGAACAGCCAGAATTTTGGTATAAAGTGGTCTATTTTCATTTGATGGCTTCCAACTGTAAATATTCTTTTTAGTCCAATCGACATTTAAAAAATCAATTCCGAGTGTGTTATCTAAATCGAATGGAATCATTTCGAATTTCCCGGATTTCTGATTTTTATAGAGATAGAAGTTGTTTTTATTGTAAACGGGTCCGTCCCAGTTGCCGGAGAGAATGTCAAAAACCATAAGTCGAATTACATTGTCTACTTCTAACAAGGATTCAAGTTTACAAGGCAAATCTGTAATAGGTGTATTATTAAGTACTCCAATTAAAGTTTTAAGGTCTGAATAATTGTCTGCTATTTGGTTATTTTGAAGTTCATAAGGCCTTCTACCAAATACCTCTATTTTGTAATCTTCCTGATCTTCGCTTTTATATACAAGGTCTGCTGGGTATAAGCATTTGTACAAATTGCCATCATTATTGCCAAATCGAAGTTTTGTGAATTGCTCATCGATATTTTCAACATTAAGATAAACACCAAAATAATTACCATTAATGTAAAAGTCTACATGATTAGCCCGTGGTGCAGGGATTTCTAGTTTGCGTAAAATATCCCAGCATATCTTTCCTCTTGAAATACTTGGGTCATTATGTTCGCCGTTTAGATTTAATTTTTCAAGATTTTGCCATTTTCTGCCAGGTTTATAAGTGTTAAATGAAACCTTATAAGATTTTTTAAAGGCATTGCGAGAGGTGTTTCCTCTAAGCCTGAATCCCACATCAGTCAGGGTGTCTGAATAAACACCGTCAGAAAAAAAAAATGTGCAGTGAAATTCATAGTTACTGCTTTCATTTCCCGGTGCAAGTATTAGAGCTAATGAATCTGCCGGGATGATGACATCAATTCTGGGTAAAATATTATCTTGGAATACTATCCCGTTATCAGGAAATAAATTTTGAGAAGCAAGTTCCATGATACTCAAAAAAAGCACCATGGAACTTGCCAAGATATATTTTTTAAAATAAGAATTCAAAATGTGAAATTCATCGGAGTTCTTATTTTTTGATAAATTTTGAATATTTACTTTCTTGCCCATG
>JAEUUM010000005.1 GCA_016787375.1 Saprospiraceae bacterium | reverse complement strand
AGGTTCTTCCTTGCACCTTCCACACTTACAGGCGAAATACCTACTTTGATTAGCAGGGATTTTTTATCAGTAAGATTGGCTTTCAAAATCCAGGAATATTTTCCGATTGATTGATCAATTACTTCAACATCAGCAGAAAATTGCATGACAAAATAAACATGTTGTTTTCTTGCCCAGCCTTTAGAGATTCTGTAACCTGTTATTTCTCTGTTGTTTGTCGTTTGTAAGGATGCTTCAATCAGCTCGTCTCTGTGTTGAAGATCTAAAAATATTTTGGAGTCTGGTGGGTCTTGAAATGAATATCTGTGCCACCCAACCCTGTCTGTGCAGCTTAATTCTGCCTTAATTTTTGAGTCTTGAAGCTCAACCGAATAATATCCGGGTTTAGCTTGCTCCGTTTTCTTGTCAATTGATGATTTGATGTATGGTTTATTATTAGAGTATCGTTGGATTTGTGGTGTACCTGTAAATGGTAAAACCAAAATATCGCCCAGATCAGGGACACCGGTTCCGCTGAGATGGGTATGAGAGAAACCCAGAATTTCTTTATCGGAGTAATAATAACCTGCACAACTTTCCCAACCCTCTGTCCGTGTATCCGGGCTAAGTTGAACCATTCCATGTGGTAGAGTTGCTCCGGGAAAGGTATGTCCTGTACCGCCAGTACCAATAAAAGGATTGACATAAGATGAAAGTGAGGGTGAGTTTTGAGCGGAAATGAATGCAAGTGAATACAAAAAGCTAACAATTATTAATGTGGTCTTCATCATTTTAAATTTGATTTTGAAATTTAAATCCGAAGTTAGATCTAATGAAATCCTGAACTTTGGTTGATTTTTAAGCATGTAAGTAATGTAAATATGGAGTTTGGGCTAAAATTAGTATTTTTGCCCCTCATTGGACAATTTTATGCAACTGATTTCATATTTGTTTTTCAGATTTTTGGTTTGGATCTTTTACATCATGCCATTTGGAGCAATGTACAGGTTTTCAAATTTTGTAAGATGGTTACTGCAAGATTTACTTAAGTACAGAGTTGAAGTTGTTAAAAAGCAATTGCGGCAATGTTTTCCTGAAAAAACAGAGAAGGAAATAGACTCAATTTGCAATGATTTTTATTCAAACTTGGCTGATTTATTTGTGGAAGGCATTAAAGGATTTTCGATGACACGAAAACAACTTGGAGAGAGATGGAAGTTAAAAGGTGTCGAATTGGTAAATGCTTATCAGCTTCAAGGTAAATCTGTGATACTTAATGCTGCTCATTATGGTAACTTTGAATGGGGCACATTAGCCATCGCTTTTCAGCTTCAACATCATTCAAAAGGAGTCTACAAAGCTTTAAAAAATAAATATATTGAAGCCTATTTAAAACGGAACAGATCCCGAACCGGTTTAGATCTTCTAGAAATGACCAATGTTGGAAAAAAGATTCTGGAATTTCAGAGTCAAAATTGTGCGTTTATTTTTGTCTCAGACCAAAGTCCGTCAAACGTGTCAAAGGCTCATTGGGTTAAATTTTTTGGTATAGAAACTGCTTTTATTCATGGAGTTGATCAATTTGCCAGGACGCTGGATTTGCCGGTTTTTTACCTCGATATTCAGCGAATCAAAAGAGGATATTATGAAGTCACCATCTCAGAATTAGTCATGAACCCAACAGAGAAAAATCCGGGAGAAATAACTCAAATTTTTGCAACAAAAGTCGAAGAGGTGATTCGAAAATACCCTGCTAACTGGCTATGGTCGCATAAAAGATGGAAACACAAGAGAGAGAATAATTAAAAAATAAATAAGCTTAAATGGAACAATTCATTCAAAATCTAATTCCCCAGGCCATTGCTTATGCCCCAAAATTGGTCATGGCCATATTGACTTTGGTTATCGGGTTTTGGCTCATAAACCGTTCATCAAAGGTTTTGGTCAATGTAATGCGCAACAGAAATATGGATGAAACCATCATTCCATTTCTTGCATCCATCCTGACCGTAATATTGAAAGTGCTGGTTTTAATTAGTGTTGCCAGTATGTTTGGCATTGAAACCACTTCTTTTGTGGCTCTTATTGGTGCTGCTGGACTTGCAGTTGGTCTTGCATTGCAAGGAAGTCTTGGGCATTTTGCAAGTGGAGTTTTGATTTTAATTTTTAAACCATATAAAGTAGGAGACCGCGTTAAAATCAATGAATATGAAGGGGAAGTTCATGAAATACAAATTTTCAATACCTTGTTGATGACAGCCGATAACAAAAAAATCATCATCCCAAATAGTGTGGTGACTTCTGCGCCTATTACCAACATTACCGGACAAGGATTGCTTCGGTTGGATATGTTTTTCATGGCAGAGTATTCAGCCAATATTGATCATGTTAAAGCAATTATCATGGAAGTTCTCCAAAGCAATCCAAAGGTATTAAAAGATCCCGCGCCGTCTGTATTATACAATTCGAGAGGTTCAAGCTTGGCAACATTTGAATGTTTGCCTTGGTGCAAAAGTGAACACTCAGTAGATTTATACTACGAAATACAAGAAGAAATTAGAAGAGCATTTGATAAAAATGGAATAAAAGCACCTGAAGTTGGATTGGAATATGGATTAAAATAATATCTTTTATTGTAGAAATATAACACACAGAGAATTTTCCTATTCAGAATAACTTAATTATTCAAAGGTGAATTGAGACAATGTAAAAAACCAAAAAGAGCATCCAAAAAAGTATACAGACCTATTGGATGCTCTTTCTATTTGAGCAGGAAGTCTTTAAGCGTATGCACAAATAAGTCCGCCCATCAAGGCTAAAGTAACAAACCAATATCCAACATGGATAAAGATGTACTTCCAGCTTTTTCTTTCAAAAAGTGCATTTATGCCAATTAATGGTAAAGCCATAAAAATACTGGTTAAGCCACCATGAAATGCACCATGTTTAAAAGTCCTGAAGTTTTGTCCGTACTTTGACATGAAGTCTGCAATCATTTTACTGATTTCAGAATTTGGGTCCTTCATTCCCGGGTCATTTGCAAAAATTGAATACATGTGGTATTGATGCACAACCACAAAATTCAAAGACAGGCTCAAGAAAAGGCTCAAGACATAACATGAGACAAGAATAACTGCCATGTTTGCTTCTTTAAGCTTTTCTTCATTAAGACCGGTTGAAGCCATCCACGCATTACCCATTACTTTGGGGTTATACCAAATGAAGCCAATTATCATTGGTATTATGGCAGCGAGTGCCATGATCATAAAATTCAATTGCATACTGTGTTTGTTTTAGTTTCAACAAATATAATAATATTTTGATTTTAGTATGCACTAAAGAAAATAATATGTGTGTTTGATTTTACAATGTTTTCTTCATTTGGTAATCATCCATGATAAAACCTGCACCTATATCAATGACTTCCTCGGCTATAATCTCAAAACCATAATTTTTGTAGAATTCAATGGCTGGATTATACTTGTTAACGTTTAAAACCATGGAAAGCTGGGTGTTGACTTGCGCCAGGTTTTCAGCATGTTTGAGCAACTTCTTCCCATATCCTTTGCCTTGCAGCTCCGGTATTAAGTATAATTTATGGATCTTGATCTGACTCAATTCTGCATAATTCAACTCGTATGCTAAAAATCCAATCGGTTGCTCATTTTCTGATAAAAGAAGAAACTTGTGACCGTTCTCAAATTGCTTTTCAAGAGAAGCCATGCTGTACATTCTATCAAGCATGTAAGTAATCTGCTCTTCTGACAATATCTTTTCAAAAGTTGGTGGCCATATACGTAATGCCAAGTTTCGAATCAATAGTAATTCCCCTGTATCTTTTATTTCTGAAATTTCTACAGACACAATATTTCAGTTAAAAAGTAACTTTGAATTCCAATGACTTTTCGCCTCTTTTGACTTTTATCAAGGCGGTATCACCTTTTTTGTAGGTACTCAATTGGTTCATGTATTCATAAACATCTTTGATTGGTTTGGAGTCCATCGCCTCAATGATATCTCCACCCAATAAGCCTGCTTTTTGAGCAGGTTTGCCATCGGTTACGGCATCCACTCTAAGACCATTTACTGTTGCAGTATAGTCTGGCATTATGCCCATTGAAACTTTATATCTTGACCTGCCCTCTTGTTGTTTTTGTTTTGTAGGGGTGAATGCCAACTTACCTTTATTGTCAAGTTTTAGAATGATTTCTGAAATATATTTCAAGATATTTGCTTCCCCCTCGAAATTAATTTTTTCAACATCATCAGTCGCTTTGTGATAGTCACTGTGTTGTCCTGTAAAAAAGTTCAAAACAGGAATATTCTTCAAGTAAAATGAAGTATGATCCGTTGGACCAACTCCTGAAGAATCAATAACATAGCTGAATCTTCGATCATTGGTGTCAATCAGTCCGGCAAACTGAGGACTTGTTCCAACACCATATATCATCAGTTTCATGGTTTTTGCATCGAGCCTTCCAATCATGTCCATGTTGATCATGTAGTTGATTTGGTCAATGTTTACGGTGGGTATTTGTGTGAAATGCTTAGATCCAACCAAGCCATCCTCCTCAGCTGAAAAGCAAATAAAAATGAAATTATTTGACTCTTTAATACCATTTTCGGCAAAATACCTTGCCAGCTCCAATACTCCCGCGGTACCTGATGCATTGTCATCAGCACCATTGTGAACACCGGTATCGGTATCGAGTGCGGATCCATGATGGCCTAGACCCAAATGGTCAAAATGTCCACCAACTACTACAGTGTATGCAGCACCGTTATCAAGGTATCCAATGACGTTACTCCCCTTCTTTTGCACAAAACTCTTGCCAGTAGTATCATGCGGATTGGTATTATATTTATAGTCAAATTTTTGAATAAAGCCTTTGGTTCCGGCGGGTTTCAAGCCAGATTTCTTAAACTCAGAGGAAATGTACTTTATGGCAAGTTTTTCACCTTTTGTACCTGGTGCCCGACCTTCAAGTTTATCTGAGGCAAGGTATGATATGTGCGATTTGATTCTGGCCACATCGGTATTTTGACCAACCAAATTGTTGGTAAAAAATATTGCGTTCAAAGCAAAAAACATGAAGAAGATAAATTTTTTCATTAGTCGATCCATTCTGCTATAAATAAATTGGTGTCTCTTGTGCCTTTGTTGTTTCTGTTTGAAGAGAAACAAAGTTTTTTGCCATCCGGTGAAAACATTGGGAAGGAGTTAAAAACACTTTCCGTGGTAATTTGCTCAAGTCCGGTACCATCCTCATTGATCATATAAAGTTGAAAATCGTAACCTTTTGTTGAAGCATGATTGCTTGAAAACAATATTTTTTTCCCGCTTGGGTGGTAAAATGGTGCCCAGCTTGCTTTTCCAAGGTTGGTAATTTGTTTGAGGTCAGAACCATCAACATTACAAGTGTAGATATCCATGGTAGTTGGGGCGACCAGACCTTTAGCCAGATACTCCTTATATTCTTGAATTTCCTCGGGTGTTTTGGGTCTTGAAGCTCTGAAAACCAACTTTTTACCATCGGGTGAGAAAAAAGCACCACCATCATACCCTAAACCTGAAGTCACTTGTTTCTGGTTTTTGCCATCGATGTCCATGGTCCAAAGTTCAAGATCACCACTTCGGGTACTGGTAAAAACTATTTTGTCACCTTTAGGTGAAACGGTTGCTTCGGCATCATAACCCGGTGTGTTGGTGAGTTGCTTCACAATTTTGCCGGTAAGATCTGCAACAAAAATGTCATACGAATCAAATATGCCCCACAAATACTTTGGTCCTCTTGGTGGATCTTGAGGGCATTTATCTCCTCCAAGATGGGTGGAAGCATAAAGAATATGCTTATTGTCGGGCATGAAATATGAGCAAGTTGTGCGGCCTTTACCGGAGCTGATCATTTGAGGTTTGAGCTTTGAATTTTTCATCGCCTTTTTAACATCCATGTTAAAAATCTGATCGCACTCAAGCCCCCAGGCTTTGTTGTTGCTTTGAAAAGTCAGATATTTATTGTTAAAGCTCCAGTAGGCTTCGGCATTGTCACCACCATCTGTGATTTGAGTGATGTTTTTAAGGTGTTTTTCAGTATTTTGGGCTTGAAGAAAAATCCCTGAAAACATAAAAACTACCAAAATTTTAAATTTCATTCCAAATGATTTTTGATAAGATGCAAATTTAAACAATCAATCAGCCTTTTAGGTCACGCGATTGTAAAATCAATGTAATTGAAGAAGAAGCCTTTATTATCAATACATCCCTGTTTTTCTTGTTGGAAAGCCAAAAACCAATTACTTAGCAGGTCAATAAAGATTTAGTACTCCAAGTATTTGATGTCTAAACAAAACAGAAAGTTTTGTTAATAATATTGAACGGAAAGAAAAAAAATCTCAACTCTCCAATTTCAACTTTCAACTGAATCCGACAAAACTTCATTATCCCCTTGACAACTACCCTAAAAAACACTATATTACGGCTGGTTTATTATTTCTAATCTTAAAAACTGCCCGTCATTAAAGCAAAACAGAATTACAGAGAAGAATTCAGATTTGTACGAAATCTAATTTCCACTATCAGGGGGAGGCAGTTCAATATTGGGTGTTGTTTGTATTACTTGTTCATGATATTCCATCAAGCTTACTCAAGTCACACCCCAGGGGCTTAAGCCAAACTTATTGGAATAAATTAATCAAAAATAGAATCAGATTAATATGGTTTCAGATACAATCGCAATCCTATACGACAAAATAGTTGACACAACAGAAGTTGTAGCGAATTATTACAGAACCTTAAGGTTGGCTTATCTTTCAACAAAGCAATCTTTGATATCGCAAAGCTTATTGATTGAAAAAACGTTAGATTCTCTACGCGAAACAAGACTTCTGGTAGCAAGAAACATTCTTAATTCTATCTCGCCAAACAATGCATGGGAACGAAATGACAAGTATGTTTGGAACGTTCAGCTAAACAGAAATTCACAAGCCATAGTAAATGGGTTAAAAGATACACTGACCATTATTGCCAACCAATGCTGGGGTTATGGTGGAGATGCAGTATTTATAGCACGAGCCAAAATAGACACTTTTTCGTATGGTTTTGACACCTGTACTGCACCTATTATAGCAAGAGAAACAAATACTTTGGATTCTAAAGAAAATTTTAAAATTTATCCGAACCCGGCAGGTGATAAATTGTTTTTGGAAACAAACATCGATTCAGATGGAACATTTAGTTTGTACAATACAAATGGTTTTCTAATTACAGAAATTAAGTTTAAAATACAATCAAGAGCTGAACTGGATATAAGCAATTTGGCTTCAGGAATGTATTACATCAAATATAAGAGCGATGGTTTAGAACCAATAATTAAGAAGATAATCAAGCAATGAAAATGTTAAGAATTATTATTCACATAGCCCTTATAGGGCTATGTGAATTGAGTATTGGTCAAAATTCAGATTTAGGCGATTATAATTGGATACATGGTTCAATATATCAAGTCCCAAATGGGCCATTATACGACAACTCATTTAAATGCAATTTTACGAATGAAGAAGTTTATTTGAGCACAATTAACAAAAAGTTATCGATGAGAGGTTGCAATGCTTCTTATTCTGATGAAAATGGTAAGTTATTGATGTACACCAATGGAATTCATTTAGCAGATTCGAGTTTTCAAATCATGGAGAATGGTGACAGTATTTCAGAAATGTCCATAAATGATATTTATCCTTATTATAAATCTGGTTATCCGTTTACCAATTCTGCCATTTTTTTACCGATAGCAAAAGACAAGTATTATTTGTTATTGCCTTTGATTGACACAATTTTTGTTGATCAACCCATTTTTACTACCAAATACATTACTTATTCAGAAATTGAATTTGATAAGGCACATCCTAATGGCAGAGTCACGAAGAAACGCCAAACTGTTTGGACGGATACCATGATATCATTAAACACAACTGCTTGTCGTCATGCAAATGGCAGGGACTGGTGGTTCATAACACAAAGAGATCAAACAGGCAAATTGTTGAAATTTCTAATTGATTCAAGTGGAATTCATGGGCCTTGGTATCAGGAATTCCCGATTCCAAAATTGATTGCTTATGATGGAGGAAGCGTATTTACACCTGACGGTACTAAATATTGCCATATTGATCCAACTTTTGGTATACAGGTATATGATTTTGACCGATGTATGGGAGAGTTGAGCAATTTTAGATACATTGATATGCCTTATGAGGCACCTATTGGTGATGTGGTCATTTCACCCAACAGTAGGTTTATGTATGTCATGACGGGATACCATGTCATACAATTTGACTTGAATACTCCCGATTTGGCAAGCCTGAAGGCATCAGCTGATACAGTAGGTTATACGGACCCTAAATATCCGTATACCAATTTTGCAGTGGGGGCATTGGCACCTGATGGTAAGATTTATATTACTACTTCGAGTCTTGCTGATTTTTTGCCGTACATAAATTTCCCTGACAAAAAAGGGAAAGCGTGCAAATTTATATTTCCTGGCTTAAAGTTACCAAAAGGCAATGGAGGGGGCTCCTTGCCAAACTTCCCAAACTATCGTTTAGGACCGATTGATGGGTCAGCATGTGACACCTTGGGTATCGATAATATACCCAAAGCCAGGTTTCGCATCAACCATGATACATTGATGCCATTTTCAAAAGAGTTTACTGATTTATCATTCAGAGAGCCAATGAGTTGGTATTGGACATTTGGCGATGGTGAGATCTCAACAGAAGTAAATCCGGTGCATGTATACCAGAAAAAAGGCGAATATGATGTATGCTTAACAGTGTCCAATCAATATGGCAGTGATACAGCATGTAAAACATTTGGGGCATGGTCTGTGAGTACAGAGGAAGATTTGAAAGAAGGTGGTGAGATCATGATTTATCCGAACCCTGTAAAAGATAAATTGAATGTGTTAATTAAATATGGTTCGCCACGCAGCAGACTCAAAATCATGGTGAGTGATATACTCGGCAAAACAGTACTGTTAAGAGATGTGAACCGATCAGAATTACCTCAGGAATTGGATGTATCAGCTTTGATCAACGGTATCTACCTTTTGCAGCTTTTTGATGGGTTTAGGTTGGTGCAATCTGAGAGATTGATCATTACAAAATAACTGTTATCAAAAACAATCAGCCCCATGCAAAGCAAGGGGCTGTCTGTTTAATGATTCTTGCAGATTAGAGGCAGTCCTTTGGTCTATTGTGTAAATCTAGTTCAGGATTAGACAAGGGTTCAGCGATTTAGTAAAAAACCGATATGCCGATTATTTTATTTGATTTAATAGTTCTTTGACTGCGGCCTCCAGTTGTTGGTCTCTGCCTTTACTTACTATACCCGGATCATTGGCAACCTTGATATCCGGCTCTAATTGCTGATTTTCAAGATATTTACCATCAAGTCCTTTCATTCCAATTTGTGGTATCCCAAACACCATTCCGTTTTGCAAACCTTCCCACCATACAGCGGTACCTGTACCC
>JAEUUM010000621.1 GCA_016787375.1 Saprospiraceae bacterium | reverse complement strand
TAATATCTTTAGATTTTAACTTGACGTATTCACCATCAACATGTATTTGCAGTTTTCTATTTGAACTAACTGAAATGGCCGTAGTTTTCAATCGTTTTGCCCAAGAAATTTTATCCCATTCATTTCTTAATAATTTGACAGAATCAAGTAATATTCTGAATATTGAAGTTTTTTCCAATAACAAAATATCAATTATTCCATCTGAAATATCGGCACCTGGTACAACTTCAAAGTTATACCCATACATTGGCCCATTTGCTATTTCAATTAGATTGAAATAGCCTTCAATGGTTTCAGAATCTGTAATGATGGTATATTTTCTTGTTTTGTAATTCCAAAAATACCTGATAAATAACCAGACATATATCCAAAACCCCCTGTATTTTCTATTTCTGATTTTCTTTGACAAAAAGCCGTCAAATCCTATTCCCGCGAGATTTATGAAATATTTTTCTCCAAATTGAATTGCATCAATGTGTTTCCAATTAAGTTTGTTGATTATATCTATTGCTTTGAGATATTCTCTGCCAATACCGGTGTGCATCGAAAGACCATTTCCTGATCCTGTGGGAATTATACCTACCAGAATATCTGAATTGATGACACTTTGAAGTGCTTCATTTATTGTTCCATCACCCCCACAAATCAGGAGAATATCATGCTTCTCTTCAAGTATCTGTTTAGATAAAATTGTGGCATGCTTACGTTTTGTTGTTTCAAAGAACTTAACAGAAAACAATTCATGGTTGATACCATTTAATATTTCCTGCTGAAGTTCCTTAATTCTTTTAACCCCGGAATGCGGATTGATGATACAGCCTATTCTGAGTTTTTGCAATTCAAAAATTTTCGCAAAAATAAGCAGAAGATTTTAAATATTTTGATTTTGTGATTTTGCTGTCTTTGATCACTCGATTTTTGTTCCTTTCAATGCGTGAGATATTGAGATGTCCAAAGCTTTTTGGGCCAAAGGAGTAGAAAAGTCATTTAAATCTTGTAAAAGTTTATAAATCAGGTCTTTATCTGTGCCTTTGGTTGCGTTTTCAAGATTGGCTCTTAGTTCAGATATTTTATTTTTTTCTGATTCAGATAACCAATCACCATTTTGTATTAAAAATTTAGTTGTAGCTAGTAAGGTTCCTTGTGCTTCATTAACAGCTTCAAGGAGTGCTTTGGTTTGCATGTCTGTTTGAGCATTTTTTATAGAATCCAACAGCATCAATGCCATTTCTTCCTCACTTATGCCATACGTAGGTTTGATTTCTATTTCTTGTTCAGTATTGGATCTAAGTTCTTTTGCTTTAACCCTTAATATGCCATCTGCATTCAACATAAATACGATTTCAATTTTTGGCAAACCTGCTGGCATAGGAGGAATATTTTTTAAAATAAATTCACCTAATTTTCGGTTGTCTGATACCAACTCGCGCTCTCCTTGATATACCGCTATTTTAAGGTTTACCTGACCATCAATTGAAGTTGTGTATTGTCGGCCTGCTTTAAAAGGGATTTTAGTATTTCGCGGTATCAATACATCAATCAACCCGCCAA
>JAEUUM010000617.1 GCA_016787375.1 Saprospiraceae bacterium | reverse complement strand
CAGAGTTAGATATTAACCGGGCACAATATGAAGTTGCCATAACTCAATCAAAAGCTGCTGTCGCTCAATCAAAGGGTGCAATGTCGCAGGCAGAAGCTCAAAGAGCTCAAATAGCTTTATCGGAAGCATTGGTTAAGCAAAGAGAAGCAGAATTGAATCTTGCAAAAACACAATTTGATAATGCAACCATTATTGCACCCTATGATGGAATTGTGACTAAAAGATCAGTTGAAAATGGGCAATACATAACCATTGGTCAACCATTATGCTCGGTAATCGACAATAAAAATTTGTGGGTAACTGCAAATTTTAAAGAAACCCAAGTACGCAAGATCAAGATTGGCCAAACTGTCGATGTCAAAGTTGATGCCTATCCGGATGTGCTGATCTCAGGCCAGGTTGAATCTTATATAGGGGCAACGGGAGCAAAGTTTTCATTATTACCACCAGATAATTCCACAGGCAATTTTGTAAAAATAGTACAAAGGGTTCCGGTTAAAATAAAATTACTCGATCAGAATAAAAATACCGATGTTCTGCTTATGCCAGGATTGAGTGCTTTTGTTAAAGTCAAAACGACTTGATTTGGAAGCTACTAATCATCAACTAAAACCTATCTACCCAACCGGTGCTACAAAGTGGATACTGATACTTACGGCAATAACTTGTGCGGTTTTGGAGCTTATTGACACAACCGTAGTGAATGTATCCTTACGTGAAATCAGTGGAAGCATCGGAGCAACTACTACAGAAATTGCCTGGGTGATAACAGCGTATGCAATTTCAAATGTGATAATCATTCCTTTAACCAGTATGCTCTCTGATCTTTTTGGCCGGAAAGTATATTTTACCATGTCCGTTTTGATATTCACATTTTCCTCATTAATGTGTGGATTATCTACAAGTCTTTGGATGTTGGTTTTTTGGAGATTTATTCAGGGAATTGGAGGTGGTGGCTTGCTATCAACGGGGCAGTCTATCATTGTAGGCGCCTTTCCACCGGAAAAAATTGCTCAAGCAAACGCTATTTTTGGAATGGGTATCATCATGGGACCAACTTTCGGTCCTTCTTTAGGTGGCTACATCACTGATCATTTTTCCTGGCATTGGATATTTTTTGTCAATATCCCGGTCGGAATAGCCGCAGCTCTTTTATCCTGGAACTATGTTACAGATCGCATTGGTGCAATAAAACCAAAAAAAATTGATTGGTTCGGAATCTTATTTTTAATTGTAGCAGTAGGTTCATTACAATTTGTACTTGAAGAAGGTACCAGTAAGGATTGGTTTGAAAGCACAGAAATTGTAGTATTTACTATATTAGCATTAACCGGATTGATAGCATTTATTTTAAGGGAACTGCGTATTGATTACCCTGCTGTAAATATCCGGCTTTACAAGAATTACAATCTTGCAATGGGAAGTCTAATGAATTTCATACTCGGATTTCTATTATTTGGTACAGTATTTATGTTTCCTCTTTTTGCACAAATATCCCTTGGCTGGACAGCAACCCAAACCGGTGTTTTCATGATACCCAGCGCTTTGTGCACGGCTTTTGCGATGCCGGTAGTTGGTAAATTGCTTACAAGTGGGAAGAACCCTAAGACCATTATCATTATTGGCATCCTGATTACTTTCATTTTCTTAATGATGATGTCCGGTTCATCGCCCGATTCAAACCAAAATAATTTTTATTTTCCCTTTGTGTTGAGGGGCTTAGGCCTGGCATTTATGATGTCTCCAATACTTTCACTCGCTGTTGCAGGTTTGCAGGGGAAAGATATGGCGCAAGCAATAGGGCTTGCCAACATGATCAGACAATTGGGTGGTGCTGTTGGGATTGCATTAATCAATGTCTTTCTGACGCACAAAAATGCAGAAATCAGAGGCTCAATGGTTGGATACGTCAACGAATATAACAATGTTAGTGCAGATCGTATTTCTGCGATGGCCCAAAACTTTGTTTCAAAGGGTTATTCTACAGAAGACGCCCAAAACTTAGCATATAAAACTATTGAAGGCGCATTATTTAAGCAACAAGCACTAGTAGGCTACGACCACGGATTTTTTATGGTTGGACTTTCCATTCTTTTGTGTATTCCAATAGTTTTTCTGATAAAGTATAAAAAGAAAGCTAAGTCCGAGATTATTGCAGACCATTAACCCAGAGACAAATCCATGAGAAACAGAGGGAAATATTTTCAGTTACCAAAATGACACAATCAGACGATGCCACCTAATCGTGTCATCATGGTTTTATCTATATTTAGTTATTTTGTTTTACAGGTATTCATACCAACAAGCGTGTATAGTGGGCAAAAACTCACCAAACTTGTAAGTACAAAAACACCTGCAAGTACCATCAAAACGATGCCCATTGTGCCACTAACTGTTCCGTTGTAATACAAATAAAATACAATGGCAGCTACAATTAATCTGATGGCGCGATCGGCTGAACCCATGTTCTTTTGCATAATAAAATTTTTAATGATTTGATAAAAAGCTCATTCAAGTAAATGTAGCTCAAATTTCGCATTTCAAACCGGATGATTCTATAACATTTGTTACAAAGGAGAATTATTTTATCTTAATAATGAAATCAGTCTATTGCTCTGAAAAATCCGGATTATGCAAAAAATCGGTATCTGTCAAAGTCTTTAAAAAATCTATTATTTTTAATTTTTCGTCTTCTGTTAATATAATTCCGGGTTTATTATTTAG
>JAEUUM010000611.1 GCA_016787375.1 Saprospiraceae bacterium | reverse complement strand
AATAATCTTTATCTTGAATTAGATCGTTACACTGAAGGCTATTATCCCCCGGTTTCTGCAAGGAACTTTGCTTATATAAGTTTATCTGCATTCGAAGCAGTGCAACCAATTCTTCAAAATGGCGAGTCATTGAATAATAGTTTTTCCGGTTTGGATTTACCTGTTTACAATTCCAAAGATAAATATGAAATGTCAGAGCTTTTAAACAGTGCTTATGCTACCAGTTTTAGACAATATTTTCAAACCGCTCCACAAAAATATTTTTCAAAAATTAACGAACTTGAAGAGAAAATTCATAACTCAAACGAACACTTAAATCCCAAAAGTACCAGCCTTAACTCTCGAAAATATGGATTGCTTGTGTCCAATGCCGTTTACTTATGGTCCGGAACAGATACATACGGACATGAGGCGTATAACAATCTTTATGATGAGAATCTCACCTTACCGGGCAGAAGAGACAGTTGGGCAGCAAATTCAAGTGATATTAAAAAACCTATCCTTCCAAATTGGGGGAAAGTAAGACCATTCTTGCTAAAAACAAATGATGTCGAAGTCAAACCTCCATTGCCTTATTCTGAAGAACCAAGTTCAAAAATGTACAAAGAAGCGCTTGCTCTTTATACAATGTCCATGCCTTTAAGTGAAGACAACAAATGGATTGCAGAATTTTGGAGTGATGATCACCGGGGCTTAACTTTTTCTCCACCTGCCAGGTGGATTTCAATTGCAAACCAAATAGTCGAACACGAGGATATATCTATTAACAAAATACTTGAACTGTATTTATCTTTAGGCTTTGCGCTTTGTGATGCTTCAATTATCACCTGGAAAGCAAAATACGAATATGCCAGAGAAAGACCCCAACAGTACATCAACAGAGTAATTAGTAAAGACTGGAAGCCATTTCACGAAAACCCTACATTTCCGTCCTATCCGTCCGGCCATTCCGTATTTGGTGCTGCCGCTTCAGTCGTTTTGGCAAAGTACTTCGGCGATAATTATCATTTTGTTGATAAAAGTCATATCAACAGAAAAGAATTTCACGGAAAGCCTAGATCATTTAATTCATTTAAAGAGATGGCCATAGAAAATGCATATTCCAGGAATGCAATCGGCGTTCATAGTAGAAATGATTGCGAAGAGGGTCTTCGAATAGGTTACATTATAGGCAAACGCATTTCCAACTTAACCATTACCACCGAAAACATCGTAGACACGGATTAATCAAATCTGTTTTAATGGTTTAATATTTGCATTCATGTTATAATTTTTTATGCATTGAAACAGCATTAATTCTATAAAACATTATACAAACAAGAATATGTAATTTGGCGATATAATACAAAACCAAAATATTACCCCGAATTAAGGTCGTTTTTGATTGCTTATTAAAGATAATATTTATAGATTTGACAAAAATTATGTCGAATGAAAAAAATTATACTCTCAGTCTTTAGTTTTATTATGCTCTCTTTGGGTTTAATTTCAGCTCAACAAATACTTCACCCTGTTGTAGTTGAAGAAGCTACCGGCACATGGTGCGGATTTTGCGTAAGAGGAGCAGTTTATATGGATCAACTTACTGAAAAGTACGGCGATGACTTTGTAGGAATTGCAGTTCACAACGGAACGAATGACCCTATGGTAGTGCCTACTTATGATCAGGGAACCACAAATTTTCCAAATTTTAGCGGATTTCCTTCAGCTATTGTTGCAAGAAAGCATCTTGTAAGTCCGGAAGATATTGAAACTCCATTTTTACAAGAAGCTGCAATTGCTCCAACAGTAGATTTGACTGCAACAGCAACCTATGATAAAGTAACCCGTGAACTCGTTGTAAACCTTAGTTCTACAACAACTAAAAACTATGTAGCGCCTAAATTTTTTATTGCTTTAATTGAAGATGGCGTAACAGGTACTTCAGCGGGTTACAATCAGTCTAATTACTATTCTGGAGGCAGTTTAGGCCCTATGGGAGGTTTTGAAAATCTGCCCAATCCAGTTCCCGCTAACCAAATGGTTTATAACCATGTTGCGAGAGCTTTATTTGGTGGTTT
>JAEUUM010000108.1 GCA_016787375.1 Saprospiraceae bacterium | reverse complement strand
TGACTTTAGATAGGAACCCAACTTGGCTGCAAGTTCATAAAGAGTTCGTATGTTGTTGAGTGTTATTTTGGCAGGAGTTTGGAGACCCGATTTAAACATTCTCACCAAATTGAAATTACTTGCTCGGGGTTTAATTTTAAATCTTCCTGATTTGATTGTTTTGTCCTTATATCCGAGAAATCCAGAAACCAGCCTGAAGGAATTCTCATTGGAAATGATATTTTCTTTCTTTAGATGGGTTGTAACCGAATCAAGTGTATAATTGTCATAAACGTAGAAAATTTGAGATTCATTATTTTGAACATTTGAAAAGAAAAAGCTCGACAAAAGCCAGATTTTTAAACATACTATCACCACTAATGCTGCAATAAGCAAATAGAGTTTAATTTTATTATTCGGATTTTTTGACCAAACCGAAATTTTCGAAACCAAATTCTTTACACGATCGAAGTTAAAATTCATTAATATTGTTCATTTTCATTTGGGAAATCAGAACTCTTTACATCTTCTATATACTTTCCAACTGCTACTGTAATGTCGCTAAATAAGTCCATATATCTTCTCAAGAAACGAGGTTTGAACTCTTTCGTTAGTCCTAAAAGATCGTGTGTTACCAAAACCTGGCCGTCAACACCTCCACCTGCGCCAATCCCTATGGTTGGAACTTTTAGAGTTTTGCTTACCTGTGTTGCCAATTCCGCAGGTATTTTTTCCATGAGGACAGCAAAACAACCAATTTTCTCCATCAGCAAGGCATCTTCCAATAATTTTTGAGCCTCGGCTTCTTCCTTTGCTCTTACTGAGTACGTGCCAAATTTGTAAATTGACTGGGGGGTAAGTCCAAGGTGAGCCATTACCGGCACTCCAGCTGACAATATCCTGCGAACTGACTCTTCAATTTCATGTCCGCCTTCAAGTTTTACTCCATGGGCTCCGGACTCTTTCATGATTCTAATTGTCGATTCAAGGGCCTTTTCAGAATTTCCCTGGTACGACCCAAAAGGCAAATCCACAATAACCAGCGCCCTTTCGACACCTCTTACTACTGAAGCTGCGTGGTAGATCATTTGATCAAGTGTAATTGGTAGCGTTGTCTCATGACCAGCAATCACATTAGAAGCAGAATCGCCTACCAGTAGAATTTCTACTCCGGCTTCATCCAAAATTCTTGCCATGCTAAAATCGTATGCAGTAAGCATGCTAATTTTTTCATGGTTTTCTTTCATTGCTTGAAGGGTGTGAACCGTGATTCGTTTTATTTGTTTTTCTACTGACATGAAATATTGTTGACTTGTTTTAAATAATGCCGAAAGTTATCTAAAAAATCAGGATTCGGAATAAAAAATCAAATGAGTATTTTAAAAAAAATAAGTTTTATAACTTTAGTTGCTGAAATCCACTAATTTTGTCACATGAAGAACAGAATAATTTTAATAGTTTTATCGATAGCCTTATTTAACTCATGCAATAATGACTTGAATTTAGTGGCGCCCTGGAAAAGAATTCCTGTTGTATATGGGTTTTTAACATTGGCTGATACAGCTCAATATATCAGGGTTGAAAAGGCATTTCTTGATCCTGAAAAAAATGCTGAACAACTTGCAAAAAATCCGGACTCATTGTATTTCAGCAATATTGAAGTATCAATAGAACGAATAAAAACCGGGAAGTCATGGAAACTAGATCGTGTGAATGGAAATTTGGAAGGTTTCCCTAAAAAACTTGGCACTTTTGCGGATGACCCAAATTATTTGTACAAAATTAAAACAAATCAGATGGATTTGGTGGCTGGCGAGAGTTACAAGCTGTCCATCAAAGATTTAAACACGGGTGAAGTCTTCGCCGAGTCGACTACCGGTGTTGTTGGTGCTTACACCATGATAGCTACTGATCCACCTAATCCTGGTAGTTGGGGGTATAAGTCTGATGTCAGATTTAGCTGGAGATCAACAGAAACAATCGGGAGGGTCTATGACGTCTATCTCCGTTTTTTTTACCAAGAGAATTCCGTAGCACAACCAACTAAATATACAAAAAAATACCTTGACTGGAAAATAGCGGAGAATGTTCAGAGACCGGCAGACTTGACATCAAGGATTACAGCAACAATAAAAGGAGAAGATGTTTTTCGTTTTTTCGCTGGAAACCTTGAGAAGAATCCGGCTCTCAAGCGTATTTTTCTGCCTATTAAGTCCCCAGGTTTGCCTTCTATCACGCTCGGTTTGAAGTCCACGCTTTTCTCCTATACAACCTGAGTAAACTAGGCATGGCAG
>JAEUUM010000595.1 GCA_016787375.1 Saprospiraceae bacterium | reverse complement strand
GTTGACCTAATCGGTATGAATAGTAAGTTGATGTGTCAGTATATAGAATTTGTCTCTGACAGATTACTTGCCGCTCTAGGGTGTAAAAAAATCTACAATGTAGAAAATCCATTCCCGTGGATGGATATGATTTCTCTTCAGGGTAAAACAAACTTTTTTGAAAAAAGAGTTGGCGATTATCAAAAATCAGGAGTGATGACCAACAGAGAGGAACAGGTCTTTAGTACCGATGAAGATTTCTAAGAACAAAATGTAATTTCCAAAAACAAAATATAACCATTAAGAAACATGCAAGTAGTAAAAAGGACCGGAAAACGAGAAGATGTATCATTTGATAAAATCACCGCCAGGGTCAAAAAATTATGTTATGGGCTCAATTCTGAATTTGTAGAACCCATAACCATCGCTAAAAAAGTAATTCTAGGTCTTTATGATGGTGTCTCAACCACCGAATTAGATAATCTCGCTGCTGAGACTGCTGCATCAATGGCAGCACACCATCCTGATTATGCCCTTCTTGCTGCAAGAATTGCAGTGTCAAACCTGCACAAGAATACAAGTAAATCTTTTTCTAAAACCATTAAGGATCTTTACACATACATAGATCCTACTAATGGTGAACCTGCCGGGATGATCAGTGCCGAAACGTATGAGATAGTTCAAAAACATAAAGATAAACTCGACTCTGCAATTATATTTGATAGAGACTATGAGTTTGACTATTTTGGGTTTAAAACACTTGAGCGTTCTTACTTGCTAAGAATGTACGGAAGAGTTGTAGAAAGGCCACAGCATATGTTGATGAGGGCTTCGATTGGTATACATGGCGAAGATGTTGATGGCGCAATCGAAACATACAACCTGATGTCAGAGAAATGGTTTGTTCATGCAACGCCAACCTTATTTAATGCCGGAACGCCTAAACCTCAGTTGTCCTCTTGCTTCTTGCTTAGTATGACGGATGACAGCATTTCCGGAATTTTTGAAACACTCTCTCGTTGTGCTAAAATATCACAATCAGCTGGAGGAATCGGTTTAAGCATCCATAATGTCAGAGCGCAAGGAAGTTATATAAAAGGCACAGGCGGAACTTCAAATGGTATAATACCAATGTTGAAGGTTTTTAATGATACTGCACGCTATGTTGATCAAGGAGGAGGCAAGAGAAAAGGAGCTTTTGCGGTTTACCTTGAACCTTGGCATTCAGACATTTTTGAATTTCTGGAACTGAAAAAGAATCATGGTAAAGAAGAAATGCGTGCCCGTGATCTTTTCTATGCCCTATGGATTCCTGATTTATTCATGGAACGTGTAAAAGCTGATGGTGATTGGTCTCTATTTTGTCCAAATGAAGCCCCTGGTTTATTTGACACTTATGGTGGTGAATTCGAAGCGCTTTATCACAAATATGAGGCTGAAGGAAGGGCAAGAAAAACAGTTAAGGCACAAGATTTATGGTTCACCATTTTAGAATCACAAATCGAGACGGGCAATCCGTACTTATTGTTCAAAGATGCAGCAAACAAAAAGTCCAATCAACAAAATCTTGGTACAATCAGGTCAAGCAACTTGTGTACTGAAATCTTGGAATACACCAGTCCGGATGAAGTGGCAGTTTGTAATCTTGCTTCTATTTCACTCCCAAAATTCGTGAAGGCTGATAAATCCTTTGATTTTGAGAAATTATACGATGTTACCCGTGTTATCACACGTAACTTGAACAAGATTATTGATATTAATTATTACCCGATACCGGAAGCCCAGAATTCTAACTTTAGACACCGACCTATTGGAATTGGCGTTCAAGGTTTGGCTGATGCTTTCATTCTAATGCGTTTCCCTTTTGATGGACCGGATGCGAAACAACTCAATAAAGATATTTTTGAGACAATTTACTTCGCAGCAATGACTGAATCACATCAACTTGCATTGAAAGACGGACCATATTCCAGTATCGAAGGTTCTCCGATCTCAAAAGGTGTATTTCAATTTGATATGTGGGGTGTGACTCCTTCTGATAGGTGGGATTGGCAAAC
>JAEUUM010000586.1 GCA_016787375.1 Saprospiraceae bacterium | reverse complement strand
ACACAAGTCAGGATATTGCGCATGTTGATAAAGCAACTGAGGCATTAAATGCTGCCTGGCATGCTGCAAGTGAGGACTTATATAAAGCATCTCAGGAATCTGGAGCCGGAAATGCAGAACAAGCACAAACTGGTTCGAATAATGCAACTGAAACAAGTGACGTTACAGACGCTGAGTTCGAGGAAGTGACAGATAAATAATTTGTAGATTTTTAGATTAATAAGAAGCCTTCACGATTATTTGTGAGGGCTTCTTTGATTTTAGTGGTGGAGTCAATTGAGTCAGAAATCATGCTTTGAAATTCAAATAGTTAGCCAAACAGTAAATTTCGTGTTTAAAATTCAAATTAATTTGTTTGCATACAGATTATAGATAATTGTTATAATTTTGGACTGATTTTTGATTTTCTATAAGTACAAGCTATGATGTTATGACGATTACTCAAATGGAATATCTGATTGCAGTAGATAATTACAGGAATTTTGCTGAAGCTGCAAAACATTGTTACATTACTCAGCCTACGCTAAGCATGCAGATTAAAAAAGTAGAGGAGGAGTTGAATATTCTTTTATTTGACAGAAGTAAAAAACCTGTACTTACCACTGATTTAGGCAGACAAATTATTCAACAGGCCAGAATTGCTGTTTTAGAGGCAAATAAAATTAAGGAAATTATTCAAAACCAGAAAGGTGCGATCAGTGGTGAATTGAAAATTGGTATAATTCCAACCATATGTCCATACTTGCTGCCTTTGTTTGTTTCTAAATTTATGCAAAGGTATCCTGAAGTAGACTTAATTATTGATGAACAAACATCAGAGAATATTATTTCTAAGCTCAATCAGGACTTGTTAGATGCCGCCATTTTGGTTACTCCACTAAATGAATCCAGCATCATTGAGTTACCTCTGTTTTATGAGAAATTTTTATTGTACATATCTGATGAACACCCCTTAACCAAACGCAATCAGATCAATTATCAGGATATTGATGTGTCTGATATTTGGTTGCTTAAAGAGGGGAATTGTTTTAGAAATCAGGTTATTAATATGTGTGGAGATCATTTTTCCCACAAAAGGCACCAATTGAAGTTTGAAAGTGGAAGTCTTGAAACGATAAAAAAAATCGTTGACAATCAGTATGGGTTTACAATATTGCCAGAACTTGCTGTGATCGGTCTGCCTGAAGCTGAAAAAAAACATGTTCGTCATTTTCCATCACCTGAGCCTGTTAGAGAAGTAAGTTTGGTGATGAGACGCAATTTTATGAAAAAGCAATTGCTTGATCTTTTTTATGCTACAATACATGAAAATATCCCCAAAGAAATCAGCGAGAATAAAAATCAAAACATTATTTCTTGGCGTGGATAATCTTTTATTCTCTTACTATCGATAAACTATGGAATAATACTGTACCTTTGTATCCCGTAACATCACCAAGCATTTATGACCAAATATGTATTCGTTACGGGAGGCGTAACTTCTTCATTGGGTAAAGGTATTATTGCGGCTTCCTTAGCCAAATTGCTCCAAAGCAGGGGCTACAAGGTTACCATCCAAAAATTTGATCCTTACATTAACGTAGATCCCGGTACATTGAATCCCTACGAACATGGAGAATGTTTTGTAACGGACGATGGGGCAGAGACTGATCTGGATTTGGGACATTATGAGAGGTTTTTGAATATTCCTACCAGTCAAGCAAACAATGTTACAACCGGAAGGATTTATCAATCGGTTATCGAAAAAGAACGTAGAGGGGATTACCTTGGTAAAACAGTTCAGGTTGTTCCTCATATTACCAATGAAATTAAAAGGAGAGTAAAACTTCTTGGTCAGGATAAAAGATACGATATACTTATAACAGAGCTGGGTGGAACTGTCGGAGATATAGAATCCTTGCCATACCTTGAAGCACTCAGACAATTGCGCTGGGAATTAGGACCTGATAATTGTGTTGTTATTCACCTGACCTTGATTCCATATTTGAAGGCAGCAAAGGAACTTAAAACAAAACCAACACAGCATTCAGTTAAAGAATTGCTTCGATCGGGAGTACAACCTGACATACTTGCATGCAGAACAGAATATCCTCTGTCTAAAGAATTGAGGAAGAAGTTAGCCCTGTTTTGTAATGTTGAAACAGAGGCTGTCATTGAGGCAATTGATGCTGAAACAATATACGCAGTTCCATTATTGATGGCCCGTGAAAATCTGGATACAATCGTTTTAAATAAGTTAAAATTAAGTTCTCCTAAACCTCTCGATCTCTCAACATGGGAGGCTTTTGTGCACAAATTGCGAAACCCTACCTCAAATATTCAAATTGGGTTGATTGGAAAATACAATGAATTACAAGATGCCTATAAATCAATATATGAGGCGTTTGTGCATGCAGGTGCTGAAAACTTGTGCAAGGTTAATGTAATTCCAATTCACGCAGAAAAGCTTATCACTTCAGACAAGGAATGGGATAAACTTAAGAATTTACATGGAATACTTGTTGCTCCAGGCTTTGGAGAGAGAGGGATACAGGGAAAATTGGCAGCAATCAAAAAAGTGAGAGAAGAGAAAATTCCGTTTTTTGGCATTTGCCTTGGAATGCAGTGCGCAGTTGTTGAGTTTGCACAAAATGTAGCCGGAATGATAACTGCTGCAACAACAGAAGTTGATCCTCATACTGATTATCCTGTAATTGATATGATGGAGTCTCAAAAAGAACTTACACAAATGGGAGGTACAATGAGGCTGGGTGCATACAAGTGTGAATTGACAAAAAATTCACTTGCTTACAAGGCTTATGGACAAACCAAAATTAATGAAAGGCATCGGCATCGGTTTGAGTTCAATAATCAATACAAATGGTTGCTTGAGGAAAAAGGATTAATTGCAACAGGCGAAAACCCTGAAACAGGTCTTGTTGAAATTATTGAAATAAAAGATCATCCTTGGTTTGTTGGTGTTCAGTTTCATCCAGAACTAAAGAGTACTGTTGAAAAGCCCCACCCATTATTTGTTGCGTTTGTGAAGGCTTGTATTGAATACAAAAATTCCATTTCAGAAACAAAATGAGAAAACTTAGTTCCAATGAACTAAATCGAGTTGAAC
>JAEUUM010000504.1 GCA_016787375.1 Saprospiraceae bacterium | reverse complement strand
CACCACTAGATGTAATTTTCCCTAAGGATATTACCATCGAAGATTGTGTAAGTTTCAATGATCTTGCGAATCTTGGTGCACCTACACACAATGGTGATTGTGAATTGGTTGCAGTAAGCAAAGTAGACCAGATTTTTAACGTTGTACCGGACGCTTGTTATAAAATTCAAAGATGCTGGACAATCATCAACTGGTGTAAATACGATAAGAATGCTCAGCATACTGACCTTGGTATTGTTTTACCGGGTGCCGATTTGAAATTCAGAGACGATGGAGATGGTTATTTTAAATACATTCAAACAATTAAGATCATCGACAAAGTTAAGCCAATTCTTACTTGCCCTTCAAACGTAGTATTCGGAAGCTATGAACCAGATTGTGGTCCGGCATTTGTTACAATTGATACGCTAAAATGGAAAGATTGTACGCCTGATCCGGTTATTACTTATAGTGTTGACTATTACAAAGACGGTTCTGTGAATTATGTTGGAAACGGTGTAAATGCAAGTGGAAAATATCCAAATGGAACACATTCAGTGACGTTTAAAGTCTCTGATAAATGTGGCAACTTTTCAACTTGTTCATTTGATGTAACAGTGAAAGACGGTAAAAAACCTACACCGGTTTGTGCTCCAATTTCAATTCCGGTTATGCCAAGTTCAGGTTCTATCACAATTACACCAAATATGGTTAACAAAAGTAGTTATGACAATTGTACACCTGCAAATAAACTTGTTTACACTTTGACACCAAATACTTTTACTTGTAAAGAGTTGGGTGATAATGTAGTTACGTTAACAGTAACCGACGAAGCCGGTAACTCTGATTTTTGCACGACCATTGTAAACATTCAAGATGGTGGTAATATTTGTGGCAACATCACTATGTCAAAGGTTACAGGTAAAATTCAAGATATCAAAGGTGCAGGTGTTGGACAAGTATCAATAGCTCCGGGTGTTGGTTTGGCTTCAAAAGCTACAACTGATGACAATGGTAACTTTACATTTGATCTTGCAGCAGGTGGAAATTATTCAATTTCTCCTACGAAAAACATCAATCCTTTAAATGGTGTGTCAACTCAGGATATCGTATTAATATCTAATCATATTTTGGGTAAAAAAGCGTTGAACAGCCCTTACAAATGGGTTGCTGCAGATGCAAATAAAGACAACAAAGTTACTACTGGTGATATCGTTGCTATCAGGAAATTGATCCTTCACATTACAAATGACTTCCCGAATAACAATTCTTGGAGATTCATTGATGGTGCTTATATTTTCCCTACAACAGGTAATCCTCTATCGGATAACGTACCTGAAGTGTACAGTATGAACAATTTGCCAACAACAGGACTAGCAACAAACTTTGTTGGAGTAAAAGTTGGTGACGTACAAGGTGATGCACAATCAAGCAACATTGCAAATACAGGTAATGACTCTCGTTCAGCAGCTACATTAAACTTAAATGTTGAAGAAGGTTTCATTAAAGCCGGTGAGGAAAAAGTAATTGATGTTAAAGCAAGTGATTTTAAAGGTATCAACGGATATCAATTTACCTTGAATCTTGACAATGAAAAGCTTGAATATGTAAACATCCTACCAGGTAAATTAGCGGAGTTGTCTAATGACAATTTCGGTACGAGATTTGCTAATGAAGGTATGATAACAACTAGTTGGAACAGCAATGCAATTTCGCTTGCAGACAACGATGTTTTATTCTCTGTAGTTGTAAAGGCTCAAGCAGATGTAATGATTAGTAAGGCGCTTTCAATCTCATCTGCACTTACAAAAGCTGAAGCATACACTCAGGACGAAGAAGTACTAAACGTAGGACTTCAGTTTACAGAAAATGGCAAGGTTGTTGCAACTGAAGGATTTGAAATGTATCAAAACAAACCAAACCCTTTCAGTGAATCAACAACTGTTGGGTTTAATTTGCCTGAAGCATCAAATGTATCTTTGACAATTTATGATATGTCTGGCCGAATAGTAAAATCTTACGACAATAGCTTTTCAAAAGGCTACAATGCCTTCGAAGTAAAAACTGTTGATCTTGGTTCTACAGGAGTTTTCTACTACAGAATAGATACTCCAACACATAGTGGAACTAAAAAGATGGTGATTGTTAAGTAATCATCAAGTAAGGGATAAAAACAAACAAAAAAAGCGCCAGACATACTGAATTTACCCATAAGAAAAAAAATATTTTATTAGACGGTTTTTGGGATTGGTCCCTCCCCACTTCGGTGGTGGGGGACTTTATTATTTTATAAAACCCATGAGCTGTATTTGCTTGTTTCCAAAATTTGACTTAGCTTTGAGCATATTTTTCTTTCCCAATAAACCGTGAAATTTTTTTCTAATTTTTTTTATTAAAAGAAATTAAAGTTTTAATCACGGTCGTATGAACATATCGAATACATCATATCTATTCGCTGGTGATTTTCATTGTGCTACAAATGAGGATTATCTATATGTTTCAAGATTTCTTGATTTCGTCAAGTTATTTAAAACCAAATCTCGCTCTCCAAGATCAATTTTACACTCAAAATTCAAAGCTTACTTAAGCTTGGCACATAATTTTCTTGATAATATAATGCCAGGCTTGTTTTGCGGGCCTGTACCAAAATATTGACCACAACTAAACATACTTTAATAATCCTCAT
>JAEUUM010000488.1 GCA_016787375.1 Saprospiraceae bacterium | reverse complement strand
AAACTGCCCGTCCATGGCCATTAGACAGCCAAGATTACGACGAGCATCAACAAATCGGGGATCGAGAGTGACGGCTTTTTTGTACTGTTCCATTGCTAGTGATCTCTCTCCCATTTCAGAGTATAGTGTACCCATGTTGCTGAATGTTTTAGGGTCATTATCACCAAAAGCAATGGCTTTTTTATAATACTCAACAGCTTTTGGATATTCTTTTAGATGATAATGCATAAGACCTAAATGAGAATATGGATCATTATAATTTGGATAAATTTGCAAAGATTTCAGATCTTGTTCAATTGCTTTAAGTCTCCATTCTCTTTGTTTGTTGACATCTGTTTCGGGCATAGCTTTCTTGCCAAGTTCAAGGGCATAGTGATAGCGCAATTTAGCGCTATTGGGTGAGGTTTCAACGTCTGTGGAGTATAATGTATAGCTATCAAACCAGGCGTAATTTCTTGATATGGTTTTCAATGAAAACAACAAAGCAATAATTAAAACCGGCCATTTAAATCCTTGTGAAAGCTGGTTCATGCTAACCGGTAAAGCATTTTTTTGGAGAATTCGAAAAGCATAAGCAGTTATAAAAATAATTAAACCCAGACTTGGAACATAGTAAAGTCTTTCACCATAACTTGTACCAATGGTAATGATAACGTTGCTTACAACAGACATGGTAATCAGATAAAACAACAACCCATATGCTTCAAGACTCTTTTGTTTCCAACTTTTAATGATAAAAATTCCCATTGCCAAATGAATAAGAAGACTTATTAAAAATCGCCAATCACCAAATTCGGATAAGGGAATTTGATTATATCCATATTCGTGGCAAAAAGAAACAGGAAGAAGAAAACTCTTTAAATAATATCCCAGCATCATAACTGCAGATGCCAATTTTGTTAAAGGGTCTTTAGATCCAACAATAAAATTGTCAAGTATTGATGTTTGATCAAGGCTTATATTGCCTCCAATCACTTTTTGACGAACAATAAGAAAAAAAATAGCTGGGACTAATAGTACCAAGGATTTTTTAAATATTTTAGAAAAGGAAGAATCTGTAAAAAAATAAGCTGTGAGTGGAAAAATAGCCAGAAAGGTTATAGCGCTCTCTTTTGAAAACATCGCTATTGTATAAAATAAAAAAGCCAATCCGAGATTCAACATAGAATTTCGGGAAAAGGATTTTAAGAAAAAAAGGAGCGCAAGCAAGCACCCTAATAAGCCAAGTATTTCATCTCTGCTTTTTATGTTTGCCACAACCTCGGTATGAATTGGGTGAGTGGCAAAAAGGAGACAAATGGCTGCAGTCAGCCAGATTGAGGATTGAGCAATGTAGTTTTTTAGTAAGAGGAATAAAACGAAAATGCTTAGCCCAAATAATAGAACATTTAAAAGATGACCAACAAATGGTGAGTCAGGAGCAAATGACCATTCAATGGCAAACATGATCAGAGATAGTGGACGGTACAAGGTACCGCCACTAATCCAATAACCATATCTGTAGTCAGTGGTAAGAATGGTTCCAATACCTTCCAGGCCCTTCTTTGTTACAAAATTGTCTTTGATTACAGAAAAGTCGTCAAGAGTGTATTGATGTCCAAGTGTGTTGCCATATATAAGCATTCCAATAACCGATATCCAAAGACCAACTGTCAAATTGGCAGGCCGGTTTGGTCCAGATTTAGGTTTTGATTTTGGTTGGATAGATTTTGCCATTTCAGAGTATTATTTAAAAACAGTATGTGCCTGAATTATCAAATAAATGATGTTAATAAACGTTAATAGCATTTGATTTTGGTTAATCAAGCGTTAAAGCTACAGAGCTAAACGACTTTTTTACAAAGAAAAGCATTAATTCGTATATAGATTGATAGAAATGGTTCAATCTTACAGAAAAATTATATTTTTACATCGATTTTTAAAATCACAAAGAGAAGATTATGAAATGGTTTTTTGCATTGGTTTTTTCCGCATTATTAAGCACAGGTTTATCGGCTCAAAAGTTCGCATACGTTGATATTGACAAGATTCTGAATGGAATGGATGATTACCAAAAGGCACAGACAGATTTGGATAACATCGCCTCAAAATGGAAGCAAGAAATAGCTCAGGAGTATGACAAAATTAAAGGGATGTACAACAAATATCAAGCAGAACAAGTTTTGTTGAGCGAAGACGCAAGAAAACAAAGAGAAGAAGAAATCACTCAGAAAGAGAAGGAAGTCAGAGATTTGCAAAAGCAAAAATTTGGTACAGATGGCGCTTTATTCCAAAAAAGACAAGAATTGGTAAAGCCTATTCAAGAAAGAGTTTACAGTGCAATAGAGAGATATGCCAATGAAAAAGGGTATGATTTTATCTTTGATAAAGGCACTGCAGGAATCATTTTTTCAGGCGCAAAGTTTGATTTAACAGAAGATATAAGCAAAGCGCTGTCAAAAAAATAAAAATTAATTTAAATCAGAAAAATTTACAGAATGAGAAGACCTATTTTGACGTTGTTGGTTTGTGTACTTTTGGTTGGTGTTCAGAATTTGAAGGCACAAAAGTTTGGCTATGTTAATTCTGCGGCCCTTCTTTCAGAGTTACCTGAAGTAAAAGCTGCGGATTCCGAATTGAATGTTTTGCAAAGCCAACTTAAGAAAAAAGGCGAAGATATGGTAACTGCGTTTCAGCAAAAATACACTGAAATATCAGCAAAGGAGAAAAATGGGGAGTTCTCGCCAAAACAAATTGAAGTAGAATCACAAAAACTAAAGGACGAGGAAGCTAAAATTTCTCAATTTGAACAAGAATCATCACAAATGTTGGCAAAAAAAAGAGAAGAGCTTTTACAGCCCATTTTAGACAGAGTCAATAAAGCTATTGGAGATATTGCAAAGGAACAAGGTTATTCCTATGTTTTCGATGCCAGTTCTAATATCTTGCTTTATGCTGATGCTTCAGCGGATGTAACAGCATTGGTTAAGAAGAAGTTAGGGCTGTAGTCTCTTGGCTTACAACAATAACCCAATTGGAATTTTTGATAGCGGCATTGGTGGACTGACGGTCGCCAATGCCGTTACACGTTTATTGCATGATGAAAACATAATTTATTTTGGGGATACAGCGCACATGCCTTATGGAGATAAATCTATTGCTCTTATAAAAAGTTATGCAGTCAGGATATCTAAATTTCTTATTGAAGACCAAAGATGCAAAGCTGTTGTCATCGCTTGCAATACTGCGTCAGCAGCAGCTTATGAATATCTCAGAGATGAGCTTAAAGGACAAATACCGGTAATTAATGTTATTGACCCAATGATAGAGAGGGTGATTGAAGACAGCAGTATCCATAATGTCGGCATCATTGCCACAAAAACAACAATAGCTTCCGGTGTTTATCAAGAAAAACTTTCAAGGCGCAAACCGTCGTTGAAGTTTTCAGCTTTGGCTACACCATTATTGGCACCTATGATAGAGGAAGGTTTTTATAATAATTCCATAAGCAAAGCCGTATTGGAAAATTATCTTAAACAGCCGGAACTCAAAAATATTGATGCATTAATTTTGGCTTGCACACATTACCCAATGATTAAACATCAGATAGCATCATATTATCATGAAAGCGTTCAAATTTTGGACTCTGCTGAGGTGGTAGCACGAAAATTAAAAATGATATTGGCAAAAGAGGGTTTAGAATGTGAAAAGGATCATGTGCATCAAGATCAATTTTTTGTCTCAGACTTCACTACCTCTTTTGAAAAAACAGCCTCACATTTTTATCCTAAACCAATAAGCTTAATTAAAACCAATATTTGGGACAATAACTTTGACCAGCAATCTTAGCTTCACCAGACTTTTTCGCATTTACAATTGTCAACCCACTTGCTCCATTCTTTGTTGTAGGTATGAATTCGGTGAGAAAGAATTTCGTTTTTGTCATAAACAGCATTTCCTTGATTTACCCATTCAAATATACTTCCATAAAGATTGAATACATTTGAGTAACCCAATTTTTTAAGCTTTAAAGCAATTTTTTCACTTCGATAACCTATTGAGCAGTACACAACTATTTTGGAATCTTTTGGAATTTTGTTTAATACACTTTTATCAAAATGCTCATAGCCAATTAATTTAGCACCTTTAATGTGTGCAATATCAAATTCCAATTTATCTCTGGCATCAAGAATAACATAATTTGATTGCTTTGTCGAAAGTTCGTGAACACCCATAATTGGAACATCAAAATTCAACATTGATGAAATCTTCTGGTTGAATTTTGGATTGTTTACCAGAGCTTCGGTATTTGGTTTCTGGGAATGGCATGAGTAATTAATCAACATCGAGAAAGCAAAAACAATACGAGAGATAAACATAGTAAGTATCTTTTTCATAGTAAACGTAAAAAGCCCCTCCAATGTTGGAGGGGCTTTTTTATTGGTTAATTTTTGAGCCAAAGGGTTAGTTGGTTTTAACCAGCTCAAACTCAACACGTCTATTTTGTTGTTTTCCTGCTTTTGTTTTATTTGTGGCTATAGGTTTTGATTCGCCAAATCCTTTTGATGTCAACCTTTTCGCATCAATGCCTTTTGATATCAAAAATTCAACACATTTTTTTGCTCTTTTATCAGATAAATTAAGGTTATATTTTTCTGTATTATCTGAATCTGTGTGACCATTTATGGCAACATTGTAATTAGGGAATTTGGCAAGGACAGAAGAAAGCTGCTCCAAGATCGGAAGTGATTCTGCCGTCAATTTATCAGAATTTGTCTCAAACTGAATATTTTTAACTGCAAGATTAATTTCTTCCAATACTTCCTTTTTCATTTCAGGACAACCATTATTTTCTTTAATTCCTGCAACAGTAGGACATTTATCATCTTTGTCAAGGATACCGTCTTTATCTGTGTCGAGTTCCGGACATCCATTATTTGATACTGGACCAGCCTCTGAAGGACATTTATCATCCTTGTCAGGAAGTCCGTCACCATCTGTATCAGGACAGCCTTTAAATTTAGCTAATCCTTTTACAGTAGGACAAGTGTCATCCTGGTCCATAATTCCGTCACCATCTGTATCTGGGCAACCATTGAACTGAGCAATACCCGCAACATCAGGACAAGCATCATCTTTATCTGCGATGCCATCATTGTCTTTGTCCGGGCAACCATTCAATTCTATTTTTCCGGGAACGGTTGGACATGCATCAGACATATCTGTGATGCCATCACCATCTGTATCCGGGCAACCGCTGAATTGAGGTAATCCCGGCACCAAAGGACAAGCATCTTTTTTGTCAACTATGCCATCTTTATCGGTATCCTTTTCACCAAATCGGTATGAAAGATTTAACCCAAGGAAACTGTACCAATCATCCTTTGTTGAGTCGCCACCTTTACTCAAACCATCGAGATAATCATTGAAAACGGGTCTTACGCCATATTCAACACCTAAAACCCATTGACGAGATAAATCTAATCTCACACCACCGCCAAAAGGAACTGTAAAATCTGTGCTGGGTTTTGTCGCCACTTTGTCTTGCGCCACTCCTGCCAAATTAGGTCTGTTTGGAAAATTTGGATCATCATAGTTCAATCCTGGATCACCAACAAAGGCCGCACCCACACCCGCAAAAACATATGGACTCAATCTTTTTCTGAATGTTCCGTCTTCGCGATATCTGCTTTTACCAAGAATGTCCCAATCAAGCAATAAGCTCAATTCATTTACAGAAGTATTTGATTTAAAACCTCTGTCTTGTCTTTCCTGATCCCATTTTAAATCATTACCCGATGATTTACCCCCCAAGTAATTCAATTTTAGACCCAGTACTTTATTAAAATTTTTCTTTACGAACAAGCCATAGCTAGGTTTAAGTGTATTAAAATCCATGTATTTATTAGGATTTAAGTCACCCTGATATCCCATGGCTCCGAGTTGGCCACCCAACTCCCATTTGGCCTGCGCATTGATAGTTGTAAATAAAAGAGTACTTAATAAAAGTGTAAAAAGTGATTTCATTTTTGAATTTTTGAAAAAAAAATTAAGGGATTAAAAGATTCATGTTGTAAAGATAACGTAAATCTTCATTTTTTGATTCATTAACCCGCGAGTTACTATGTAAAATTTAGATTAATTCCGGTCCTTTTCCTACCATATCTTTGATTACATAGTTATCACAATATTTTGATAATTCGTCACGAATGAATTCGTCCATAACATCAGAAAATTGTTCAGGGTATAATAAATGTACATTTGGACCTGCATCTAATGTAAAATAAGCTGGGATTTTAGTCTCTCTTCTAAAAGTTCTTAATCTTTCGATTATAGACAATGTGCCTGGCCTCATTAACAAAAATGAAGGGTTGGAGGTCATCATTAAAGCATGTAATGTCAGGGCTTCATCTTCAACAATTTGTCCAAATGTTTCTAGGTCACCGGACTTCATAGCCATTAATAAAAAGTGCATCCGTGTTTTTGCTTGTTGGTAGCGGTTTTCAGCGTAAATATTGCCTTCCATCAGCCCATGGCCGGCTGTGCTCGAAACAGTTTTTTCCTCTTTACTCACAATCAAGATATCATCATGAAAGGTTTGGAAAACCGGATTTATCAGATTTTCGGCAGGAATACCGAATTCATTACTCGCAGCCTTTATTTCAGCGAATTCGCCCCAAATTGAAGCTATAGGAAATATTGATCTACAAGCACTACCAGAGCCAATACGCGAAACATAAGATGCCTTTTTGTAAAATTCTTCCTGAGAACCAATTGGTTTGAATAATTTTTCTTCAATTGAACAAAGACACAATGCCATTGCTGCCATAGACGACGCTGAAGACGCAATTCCGGCACTGTGAGGAAAAGAATTGGTGCTTTCAATGGTTAGGTGAAGTTGCTTGAGAAAAGGAAAGATTTCAATGGTTTTTTCGAGTAAATTTTGGATTTTGGGTTTAAAATCATCGCGCTTATTGCCATGGAAATAAAAGTCAAAGGAAATACCGTACTCTGACTTAGGGGCATATGTGATGCTTGTCTCTGTATTAGCATGGGTTAGGGTAAAGCTTAAACTTGGGTTTCTGGGGAGCTGAAGCCCATACTTACCCCAATATTTTATTAAGGCAATATTTGAGGGGCACTTCCAAGTGATTTTATCAGGAGTAACTTTATTGCTTTCAATAATGAGATTAGAATTTCTATAATTTTGCATTCAACTTGATTGAAGTACAAAAGTAATCAAATCTCAAAAAATATACATTCAACCGAAAATCGTCTGCTCTTTTATTTTGTGTTAAGGTTTTCTTCTTGCCTGATGGTGTAGTCAATATCAAAATCCTGCATTACCAAATCCAGGATAGGGTCATCTCCAATGACATAACCATCCTTTAAATGGTAACCCCAAAAATACCCTGAAGTGTTCCAGTAAAAAGCTGAAAAACCTCCCTTAAGATTTTTAATTAGCGAATACATTGGAGTATCAAGTTCTCTTTCAATCATTTTGACCAATATCTTCCCCTGAGTTTTTGATAAGTTTTTAAGAGGCGCTTCAAACTCCTCTTGAAGTTCTTTATCCAATTTTTTAATATATTTTTTCTTGTCTTTATTGCTCATGTATTTTGTGTCGTTTTCCATTGCCCTAAAAACCTTTATAGCTTTAACTGCATAAGGAAAAACGGCAATTGCATAACGTTTATACCTTTTATATAGAAATTCTTCCGAAACATTGTTAAAAATGTGAGGAGCTTTAACTTCTACTTGCTGGAGATCAAAAATCATCATTGTGTCACCTCCTGATATTAAAACAGGTACACTTTTTCCATTTACTTCAATATTCATAAGTTTGTCTTGAGCACTGATGTTTGTGCTTACAAAAACTAAACAAAGAAAAATTACTCTGATCATATCAAATATGTATTTATTTGAAAACGAAATAAAAACAAAAATAATTCAAGCAACAAAGCCATTAATTGTTTATTAACACTCAGTTGAGGCGATATTTTTTACGATAAATATTGTTGAGAGTTTTTTGTTTGTTATTCAAATCTATCTTTTTCCCTTGGATAAAAGCGTGAGTAATATTATTCGACATGATATCAAAAATATCTCCATCTGAAATGATTAATGTCGCGTCTTTTCCTATTTCGAGTGATCCGGTTTGTTCGTTTATCCCCAATATTTTAGCAGCATTAATGGTAACGCAGTCAAGCGCTTTTTCTTTGTCGAGGCCAAAAGGAATCGCCTGACCAACTTGAAAAGGTAGATTACGAACTTGCCAAAATCCGTCAACTGAAATAGAAAACAAAATTGAATTTAAGGCAAGATTTACCGGAGTTTTGTATGGCTGTGCAATATTATCATCCTCATACATAGGCAACCGATGTGTCTCATTAAACACTACAGGAATATTTTTTTCTTTTAGAAGTTGACAAATTTTCCAGGCTTCTTGCCCTCCAACAATAACCGGCTTAATGTTGAAAGATTCCATAAACTGAATTGCTGATTGAATTTCAATCACACTGTTGGCGCGAATGAATATTTTTCGATTACCTTCAAAAACTGACTTTAATGCTTCAAACTTAAGGTTTTTGATTTCGGGGTTTGGTGATTTTGAATAGGCAGAGGCTTGTTCGAAGAATGACCGTATTTCTTTAATCTGTTTTTCAAATTGATCAACCGGTTTTGGTTCGTCTGGGTTTGAGACTCCACCACGTGGTGGGCTGCTAAGGTTTGGCCAATACATATAAATTGCATCATCAGTTTTAAGGACAGCATCTTCCCAGTTCCAGCCATCAAGATGCATGACTGAAGAAGACCCAGAAATCACGCCACCGGTTGGGGTTGCCTGTGCAATCAGTACGCCGTTACTCCTTACCGTTGGTATGACATAAGAATCTGTATTATAAGCGATAATTGCCCGTACATTGGGGTTGTATGCACCAATCTCTGTAAAATCGTTTGTAGCTCTTACAGCCTCAATTTCGCTAAGACCGAGCTGTGTATTGATGGCTATTAGTCCGGGATAAATGTGTTTTCCGGTGGCATCGATCCATTCATATTTATCCTGATTAATGATCTTTGAATTTCTAGATTCTTCCAACACAGTAATTTTCCCATTTTCAAATGCAATAACGCCATTATTGAATATTTTGCCTCCTGCACAATGAATGGTTGCTCCTTTTATAGCAATTGGTACTGATTGTTTTGGAGCCGCAATATTTTGGGCGTCCGAATATGTCGTTTTAATACACAGTATTATCAACAATATTTTAATCTTCACAATTTCAAATTTTAATGAGTTTCTAAATTTTCTTCACCCAGAACGGTATCACAATGATAAAGTATCTTTTTAGGCGAGGTAAAATTTTCGGTTTTACCTCCTGATTTTTTAATAGATAACATTTTTTGTATCAGAGCATTTCGCTCTTCGTTTATTTGGTTTTTTCTTTGTTCCATTTCTTTTCGGTCAAAGAATTTGATGCCATCTATAAAAGTTATTTCTGCCATTGCGTATACACTCAACGGATTATCCGACCATATTACCAAGTCCGCATCTTTTCCTTCTTTCAAACTCCCCATTCTGCTATCGAGATGCAATAATTTCGCCGGGTTAAGGGTTACAAATTTTAAAGCTTCAATTTGTGAAATACCGCCATACTTAACGGCTTTTGCTGCTTCTTGATTTAATCTTCTTGCCATTTCTGCATCATCAGAGTTATACGCTGTTGTAACACCAACATCATGCAATATTGAACCGTTATAAGGGATCGCATCAACAACTTCATATTTGTAAGCCCACCAGTCTGAAAAAGAGGATGCGCCAACACCATGTTGTTTCATTTTATCAGCGACCTTGTAACCTTCTAGGATGTGTGTAAAAGTGTTGACTTTAAATCCAAAGTCTGTTGCAACATGCATTAACATGTTAATTTCGGATTGGACATATGAATGGCAGGTGATAAATCTCTTGCTTGTTAAAATTTCAACCAGTGTCTCTAATTCGAGGTCTTTTCTGATGTTAGGTGAAAGGGTGGGGTTTTTTTTCAAGGCTAAATATTCCTTAGCTCTTGTAAAAGCGTCTTGGTATACTTGTTCAACCCCCATTCTGGTATCCGGATATCTATTATTGGATCTGGAACCTGATGATTTCACATTTTCTCCCAGAGCAAATTTTATAAACCCATCCGCATTTTCAATTTTCATCTGTTCAGGTGTGAAGCCCCAACGCAACTTAATGATAGCAGACTGGCCCCCTACCGGGTTACAAGAACCATGCAGAAGTTGTGCCGCGGTTACGCCACCCGATAATTGGCGATAAATGTTAATGTCATCACAATCAATCACATCTCCTATTCTTACTTCAGCGGTATTGGCTTGTGTGCACTCGTTTACACCGCCTTCAATGGCAATGTGTGAGTGTTCGTCAATTATACCCGCACTTACATGCTTTCCTGTTGCGTCTATTAGTATTGCATTGGGAGCTTTGATGTTTTTCCCGATTTTTTCAATTTTCCCGTTTTTTATGAGCAGGTCAGTAG
>JAEUUM010000438.1 GCA_016787375.1 Saprospiraceae bacterium | reverse complement strand
TGGGCACCGGCTGGACTTTTTGTCAATTCCCATTCATAACCAAAAAGATTCCAAAAAAAGTTGTTACTCCACTTTGTGGGTGTAGTTGTCCATGCTCCTTCCAAACCACTGCTAATGGTATCTACTCCTTTTCCCGTTCCGAAGGTGTTTCTCCATCCTAGACCTTGCTCTTCAATACCTGCACCACCAGGCTCAGGTCCAACATATTTGCTTGGATCAGCTGCACCATGCGTTTTTCCAAAAGTATGGCCTCCTGCAATAAGTGCGACAGTTTCTTCGTCATTCATTGCCATTCTTCCAAAAGTCTCTCTAATGTCCCGTGCTGCTGCGATTGGATCTGGATTTCCGTTGGGGCCTTCAGGATTTACGTAAATCAGACCCATCTGGACTGCTGCTAGGGGATTTTCAAGTTCTCTGTCACCTGTGTAACGATTATCATCAAGCCATTTTTGTTCTGAGCCCCAGTATACTACATCATCTGTTTCCCATACATCTTCACGACCACCTCCAAAACCAAAAGTTTTAAAACCCATTGATTCAAGTGCACAGTTTCCAGCCAAAATCATCAAATCTGCCCACGAGATTTTCTTACCATATTTTTGTTTAATTGGCCAAAGTAAAAGTCTGGCTTTGTCTAAGTTTACATTGTCAGGCCAACTGTTTAGCGGTGCAAATCTTTGCATTCCTGCTCCTGCGCCTCCCCTACCATCTGAAATTCTGTAAGTGCCTGCACTATGCCAGGCCATTCTTATAAAAAAAGGACCGTAATGGCCATAATCCGCCGGCCACCAATCTTGCGAATGAGTCATTAAATCAAAGATGTCCTTTTTTAACGAATTAAGATCAAGGCTTTTAAATTCCTCTGCATAGTTAAAATCCTCTTCCATCGGGTTTGATAAAGATGAATTTTTGCGAAGAATATTCAATTTTAGTTGATTTGGCCACCAGTCACGGTTGCTTGTACCACCGCCTGCAGACTGCTTAACTGCACCCCCATGAAAAGGGCATTTACTTTGCGAAATATCGTTTTCCATATTACTTATTGTTTTGTATATTTAGTTATTTTAAAATTCGCTTTCAAAACCAGCAATTTAATATGATTGATAGTTTTCTCAAATTTAAGGTATTATTTCAATTCAATTTGATGATTTTAATCATTCTATGTATTAAGTATTTTAATATGCTCTACTTAACACCTATATATTATCATTGAAAACCGACCCTATGGTGCAAAATTAGCAATATTTTATTCATAGCTGATACTTATTGAAATTATTTTTTTAATAAATAATAACTATAATATGGATTAAATTAAACTTCACATTAATCAATGCTTAGAAATAAATTTATCACAATAATTGTTTTGGATATCGGCTATTTTTTTCGAAGATCTCCATTCTTTTTACACAATGAAAATTTCAACATTAACATCTTAACAAACACAAGCTGTTTTCAGGAAGCAAAAAGTTAATTCTCAGCAAACTTAAAAAGATGGCGATTAAAGTGATAATAAACAATAAAAAATGAAGTTGTCACCTAAAAACACTTTGAATAAAATTATAAGTTTGATTCATAGATATATATATTTTATGGTGAGTATGACCAACTGGTGTTGCAGGAAATCCGCAATGGTCAAGCATTTAACTTTGAAGCAGGAGAAGATTCGTGTAAATATTAAGAAATTAACCTCACAAGGGCTTATGGATACTTTTTTATAAAAAATGATTTGCTGATTTATTCTTGTTTCCCTAATTCTGCATCGGCTTTATTACTTGTTTGAAACCAATTTCTATAAACAATCAAACAAAAGCCTGTGATTAAAATAATATAAAAAGACCAGTTTTTCATACGCAAAAATTCATCGAGAGTTTTAATGGTAGTAGTTGCTAACTCATCGTTGAAGATATTTTTGGTTCTTAGAAGAATCCAAATACCCAAAAGTATTGGAGGCATTAGCAAAAAGCTCAAGAATAACAATCCATCTCTGAATTTTATGCGTTCATTTTTAAACATAAAATAAAACAACGGTATAGCTATTATCAGGCAAAAGACAGATGCCAAAAAATTTTTAAAATCAACACCAATGAAATACCAGGGCAGATTATCAGACGGGTTCCCTGTTTTTAGCGGCAACCAATCTAGCAGGCAGATGGAAATGAGATGGCTTATCATGTATAGGAGAACAGCCACCCAATGGTGTAAATGTTTTTTATAATATTCCATTATTAAGACATTTCAAAGATGTGTGGTAAAAGAAAAATTACAACAACTTTCTACAATGCAAACGAATATCCCAAATTAAACCCAGTAAAAGGAAAATCATTTAGTCCCTTAGTGCCTTCCACAAGCAATGTGCCGATTCTGAATTTTCGAGAAATTGACAACTTTGCAATGATAGGCCGATCGCCCTGTTTAAGATATGCGATAATACCAAACAATTCAGGTTTAATTCTCCAACCGTTTCCCAAATCATGATCTGCAGCAAAAGCAAAAATCCATCCATCATCTTGGGGGTGGTTACCGTCTAGGGTCTGCCAGGCAGTAAAACCTGTGGATCCGTGGAACATTGTTCGTTTGGTACCCGCTGAAATGCTGTAATTAAAAAAATACTGTGGGGAATCTGTAAATCTGGCAATATCAAGTCTGCCTCCCGTGGCTGTTTTTAAGCCGATTTGCAGTGCCATCGCCGGTTTGGATTTTAGCTTTCCGGTAAAAAGTATATCTAAGTCACCTGCAGCAGTTTTATCATAATACCCCAACCAGAATATTTTTCGCTCAGTTTTTAACTCGTGCGATGTTTCAAAATATTCAATAGGCACTCCCGACAGCCGCAGACTTGCAAACTTTCCAAACGGGATGTTGAGTGAAATAAATGGATTTACTGTAAACTCACCTTTGGTAAAATATGATTGAGCCTTAACAACCAAAGAATATTGGGTATCTAAAATTCCTGTAAGACCGTCAGCGTAAAAAAAAGCATTTGGACCCATTCGCCCCGGTTTGATTGAAATGTACTGTTTGTAGTTGGTAATTCCGTCCCATCCTACATTATTAGCCCACCATTCGTGAGTTTGCCCATCGCTGAGATTAATATTAAGCAATGATATTGTAAAACTCAGGAGGAGCCATTTTTTCATTCGAAATGGTATTTTTCAATCAACACCTGCATATGGTGACGAGGATGACCCACAAGAATATAACCAAGTGCCTTTGCCGTAATGTTTTGTGCATTGGCATACCCTACCCTGTCTGCTTCTTTGCGTGACATATTTTTAAACAGACTTATCGAAGCATTTCTTACACTTTTAAACTCCGCTACCAACGATGCAACTGAACGTTTGGTGCAATCCGAGTTTTCTACATACCCTTTCTGGTCAAATCCTGGTAAATGCGTTCTATCTCCCCGACTTGTGCAAAGAGCTCGATAAGACATAATCCTTTCGGTATCAATTATATGCAACAACATTTCTTTTGGAGTCCACTTCAACTCCTCGTACCTGTAGGACCAGTCCTTTGCAAGATTTTTATTAATAAAATCAAGAATTTCCTTTGTATTTTGTCTTAAGGTTTTGTTTAGGTCGTCTTCCGTAACGAGTTTGATATAGGTTTCATAAAAAAAAGGATAATCACCTATTTTTGGTCTTCCCAGCTTTGCCATATTATTTTTATTTTAAAAGATCCGGTCTTCTTTTCTTGGTGCGCTCATACGATTGTTCATTACGCCAATCTTCGATCATCTGTTCGTGACCCGACAACAATACTTCAGGCACAGTCCATCCATTGAAGTCTGCCGGTCGTGTGTACACGGGAGGAGCCAGTAAATCATCTTGAAAGGAATCGAACAGTGCCGATGTTTCATCACTCAAAACTCCGGGTATAAGTCTTGTTATACTGTCAACCAACACAGCAGCCGGCAATTCCCCTCCTGACAAAACATAACTGCCAATTGAAATTTCAAGGTCTACAATATTTTCCCGAATTCTCTCGTCTATTCCTTTGTAATGACCACAAATGATTAAGAGGTTATCTCCCATCGAAAGTCTGTTAGACAATGATTGAGTAAGTTGTTCCCCATCAGGCGTCATATAAATGATTTGGTCATAGCTGCGTTGAGATTTTAGCTCAGAAATACAGTTAAAAAGTGGCTCGCACATCATCACCATACCCGCACCACCACCATATTGGTAATCATCAACTTGCTTGTTTTTACCCAATCCGAATTCTCTGAGGTTATGTATGTTAACTTGCACCAATCCCTTATCAATAGCCCTTTGCATGATTGAATGATGCAAAGGGCCTTGAAGTAATTCTGGTAACAATGTAATGATATCGTACCTCATTGTGAGGGAAGAATTATTGTGCGATTTCAAGAAGCTCTACTTCGAATATCAAAGTAGCAAAAGGTTTGATTTGACCGCCCGCGCCTCTTTCTCCGTAGGCAAGGTCATACGGAATAAAAAGTTTCCATTTTGAACCCACATTCATTAATTGAAGTGCTTCTGTCCATCCTTTAATTACACCATTAACAGGAAAAGTAGCTGGCTGACCTCTTTCAACTGAACTATCAAAAACTTCTCCGTTTAGCAACGTACCTGTGTAATGTGTTGTTACTCTATCAGTTACTTTTGGCTTTGGACCGGTTCCCTCTTTCATAACCATGTACTGCAGACCACTTGGTAAAGTGACTACACCTGGTTTTTTTGAATTTTCAGCTAAAAATTTCTTGCCTTCCTCAATCGTTGGACCTGATTGTGCCTTACTTGCTTTTTCAAGGTATTCGTTTACAATTTTACCTGCTTGCTCCGCAGATATAGCTAGTTGTTTACCACCAATTGCATCTTGCAATCCATTTGTTAATGAACCTGCGTCCAACTTATTAAAGCCCTGGTTTTTCAAATTTTGCCCGACCAGAACACCGAGACTGTAACTTACTGAATCCATACTTGGTTTTGATTTTTGTGCCCATACTGATAGTGACAATGTGCACAACATGATGATTAATAAAGAGATTTTTTTCATTTTTAAATATTGAAGTTCGATAATAATTATTTACTGATTGCTTTTTAGATCGGCATAATAGCTAAAATAGTATGGAATGGTTTCGATTCCTTTATAAAAATTAAAAAGTCCGTAGTGCTCATTTGGTGAATGTAGTGCATCTGAATCAAGCCCGAAACCCATTAAAACACTCTTAAGACCTAAAATTTGCTCAAACAATGCAACAATTGGAATACTGCCACCCCCTCGTGTAGGCACAGGGTCCTTACCAAATGTTTTTTTCATTGCCATTGCAGCAGCCTGATATTCAATGGAGTTTGTAGGCACGACCACCGGTTCACCACCATGATGAGGTTTGACTTTTACAGTAACTGATTTTGGGGCTATTGATTCGAAATGTTTTTGGAACAATTCAGTAATCTTTTCAGAACTTTGATTTGGTACCAATCGCATGCTAATTTTTGCAGAGGCCTTGGAAGGAAGAACGGTCTTCGCACCTTCTCCAATGTATCCTCCCCAGATCCCGTTACAGTCAAGTGTTGGTCTGATGCCAGTACGTTCAATGGTTGAATAACCTTGCTCGCCTTCTATGTCTGCAATGTTTAAATCCTTTTTATAGGCTTCAAGATCAAATGGTGCATTTGCAAGTGCACTTCTTTCCTCATCAGACAGGTTTTGTACATCATCATAAAAACCCGGGATGGTTATGTGTTTATTGCTGTCCTTTAATGATGCAATCATTTCACAAAGCACATTAATTGGATTTGCTACTGCTCCGCCGTAAACCCCACTGTGCAAGTCACGGTTGGCTCCGGTTACCTCAACTTCGATGTAAGATAAACCTCTTAATCCAACATCTATTGAGGGGGTATCGTTGGAAATTATTGAAGTGTCTGAGATAAGTATAACATCGGCTTTGAGTCTTTCCTTGTTATTTTTACAAAATTCAGCCAAGTTCGGGGAGCCAACTTCTTCTTCGCCTTCAATCATGAATTTTACATTACATGGAAGGCTGTTTGTTTGCGTCATTGCTTCAAATGCCTTGACATGCATCCACACCTGACCTTTGTCATCGCATGATCCTCTGGCAAAGATTGCGCCGTCAGGATGAATATCCGTTTTTTTAATTACCGGTTCAAAAGGAGGTGAATTCCATAAGTCGAGTGGGTCAGGGGGCTGAACATCATAATGACCATAAACCAGTATAGTTGGATATTTTGGGTCAATCATTTTTTCGGCATAAACAACAGGGTGACCGGCTGTTGGAATGACTTCATAATGGTCCACACCAGCTTTTAGAAAAGCTTCTGCTACAAATTGAGCCGTTCTTAACATATCCGCCTTGTGCGCAGGATTGGCACTAACAGATGGGATCCTAAGAACCTCGATTAGTTCATCAAGAAACCTTTGTTTGTTTATTTCAATATAGTTTTTTACTGCTTGCATATTTTTATATTGAGGTGCAAAGATAAACGATTTTTTTACCTTAACGAGTAAAATTCAAATTACGTATATTGCATTGAAAGGCATTTCAAAACCATCCAAGATACAGGGTTTAAGCGATTGAAATTTTTTGGATTTGAAATGCATCAGAAATTGTAATTTTGCCAATTAGGTTTCCATTTTCAAAAATATTTATGCATAAATTTTTGTTTCTAACTTTCATTACCATAATTCAAATTACCGCATCGTCAGCAGTTATTGGTCAGCAAGTAGAGCAAAACACAACGGGTGAATGGATTTTACATCAAAAAGACGGAACGAACAGAAAATTAGACCCAAATAGTAAATCTGACCTGGAGCTTATTATCAACCAGTCAAAAACCAATAACGAACAATCTATTCTTGAATTATCTGATCAGATAGCTTTGGATTTGAGAGAAACTGAGAATAAGTTGCAAAACATAGCATCAAATCTTGAGAATACACGGATCCAAAAAAATCTCCTGGAACAGTCAATCAAGACCGAAAAAAGTGAAATGAATCCGCAAGAATTGGCATCAAACAAAACAAGTCTTAAAACCCTGAAGGAGCAAGAAAAATATTTAAAACTACAAAAAGACATTGCAACCGGAGAACTACAGATTTTAAAACAGATAACCCAACTTGAAGCCACAAAACAGGTGGAAGCTTACAAAGATTTTTCAAAAAACAAAGCAAAGCAGAAGAATATAACTCCTCCTCCAACTTTTTCAAACAACCCATCAAATTCGTTTCAATCACCTCAAAATCAAGCACCAACTAAAACCATAACAAAGAAAAAAAAGTCAGCCGCAGATTTTACAAAATATAATCCTGATAAAGATGTTATGGTGAATCCTCCAAGTTTGCCTTGCGACATTGAGTTTGATGGGATAGATGAATTTACGAATAAAAAAAGAAAAGATCACATATACCAAACTCTATTCTTTCTGACTCCTCAGCCTATGTTAAAAAACTACCCCAATAAAGATTATATGTCGTGTAAGGCAAGTTTGTCTGCTATTTCAGGTGGAACAGTATTTCTAAATCTGGCTTTTAGTATTGCCTCAAAAGATGCAGGCAGGTTGTTTGGAGGGTTTGAAAAAGGAACAATAATCAATCTAAAATTTTTGGATGGTGATAATATTGCTATCATAAACAACAGAACCGATCCTGGTGTTTTTGATACATCGACCCAAACAACACAATTCAGAGCGCAGTGTAATTTAGGCGCCGGAATTCAAGACAAGATTTCAAAAAAATCTCTCGATAAAATTAGGGTAACCTGGCAGACCGGTTATGAAGATTATGAAGTTTTTGATGTGGATCTGCTGGTGCGTCAATATAAATGTCTCTTGTAAAACTATGTTAGGATTAAAACTAAAAACAGACCCAAGGTGGGTAAATTTGGCTGAGATGAATCTGGAAGATATACTCACAGACCACGCATATTGCGAACAAAAAGCCGCAACCTCAGGAATTACTTTGATTCAAGCATTCCCTGAAAAAGAAGAATTAGTGAAAGAAATAGCCCCTCTTGTAACTGAAGAATGGGGTCATTTTAGGATGGTATTGAATGAACTTGAGAAAAGAAACCTAAAGCTAGGCAAGCAACGAAAAGATGAGTATGTAAATAATTTGCTAAATTTTCAGGTTAAAGGAGGTAGTCGGGAAGATTGGTTGATGGACCGGCTTTTAACATTTGCACTTATAGAAGCCAGAAGTTGTGAGCGTTTCAGGTTGCTTTCTTTAGAATTGAAGGATGAAGCACTTCGGAATTTCTATCATAGATTGATGATTTCTGAAGCAGGTCATTATAGATTATTTATTGATTTGGCAAAAAAATATGCCGATGAAGAAAAAGTCAAAAAACGCTGGCAAGAATTCTTGGATTATGAGGCAGAAATGATTTCTACCCTTGAGTTAAGAGGTGATCGAGTACATTAAATATTTAAAAATTATTAAAATGAAACTTTCAACAATTTTTATTCTGACTTCTGTCGTTTTCATATTGAACTCTTGTTCATCATTTGTTGACCCACGAGATGAGTATTCGGGAGATTACTCCGTAAAATTAAAACTTGAAGAAGGCACAATACCAAAAGAGGCAATCAAAGATTCTATAAATGCTGGACTTTCTGAAGTAAAAGAAGCTTTAAAAAAAGCAAAATTAGAAATGAACGAGGACCTAAACCTTGACAAAATTGACACAACCACTGCTAAAGGTAAAATTGAATATGCAGCGAAAGTTTTAGGCAAAGGTGTAGCCGAGTTTGGACTGGCTATAGGAGAATTTGGCAGCTCAATGGGAGAGCTTGCAGCCGGAATTGCGAATGGGAGCTTAAATTTTGCTGACGGTATCTTGAATAACTTAAAGTTTGATGTTACATTAAATAAAGACGGAACAATCAAGACAGATCATTCAGGTGAAGGTAAAGTCAGCTTTGAAAATTCAACATGGGAAGTAGATGGAAAGACTTTCTACCTTATTTCTCAAGACAAAGAGAAGGAAGCATTTGAGATTGTCAGCAAAAAAGACGATGGATTTGTCTTGAAAAAAGAAAAGCTGCAATTTGTCTTTACCAAATTAAAAAAGAAATAATTTTTTTAGTTTTCATTAGAAATCAATCGATTCAATATGGCCATTTTAGGCAATCTTGTACTTGCAATATCTGTCTTTTTGCTCTACAGTTTATTGGCCGCTCTGTATAGCAGAAACACCTTACCCGGTGGAGATGCCGGCGTAAGTTATATCTGGGGAATTATTTTTTTGAATTTAGCTTTTTTTGCTTGTTTGTCAATAGTAGCTATTATCATTGGTTGGAAGGGTGGATTTTCAAAGATGCCTATGTCCGGGTATACAATGTTTATTAAAATCACCGGTTTAATTTTAATTTCAGCAATTGGAACTACGATTGGTGGATTTTTGAAAAATGAAAGTAGTGGGTTGCCATCCATGGTACAAATCGTCCTAAAAGCAGCGCCAATTATAATACCATGCTTTCTTTTAATGTTGGCAGTTGTATTGTTAAATGATTCTATTGCCCAAATTGTTCCTTTAACCTATGTCAGATATTTTGCTAACGCCTGTTTTGGATTGGGTGTTCTTGTGATATTTATTGCCCTGTTGAGTTTTTTAAATGAATCAAATGAAAATGCAATTCGGACCATCAACCAAAATCAGGAAGATGAATTACGACATAATCAGCAATTTATCAAGGACATAGAATCTTGTGATGTTACGGAAAACTTAGTGGCTATCCTGGTGCTGACTGACAGCAACCACAATCAAGAAGTCAGAACAAAGGCCATAAATAAGATCAAAACCAATCCAAACTGGCAACAAGAATTAATTAGATTGATGAATACTGAAATGGTTGCAGAGGTCTTTACTTTTCTGGCTTCCAATTCAGTTGAAAATGTCGAATTGTTCAGAGAACCAATAAGGAATGGCATCGTAAAAGAGGCGGAAATAATTAAAAAGTCTATAAAGGATGCCTATCAACCTCACCACTTGTATGCCGACCAATTTGTGTGGGATTGCGAAAGAATTTTGCGAACAGTAGACAAATTTCAAACAAATAGATCAGACTACCTAGCTGAGATTAGATTGCTAAGAAATGCTCTTGAACAAAAAGCAGAGGTCAAAAAACCGAATTTTAACTGCACTAAATTATTGGATAATTGGATCAAAAATCATGAATAACCAAGAGCAGTTTGATGAAGCTGTAAACAAGAAGGCAAATGAGATGATGTATTCATTTCAGAGCCAACATGCAAGTTTATTGGAAAATTCGATCAAAGATGCTTTAAATACACTAGAACTGACAAATGAAAATTTAAAAGCCAAAGTAAAAGAGTTAGAATCTGAAATTGACCAACTAAGAATTGAAAAATCTATTATCAAAAATGAGGCAAGTAATTTATTTCAAACATACCTTGAGGAAAATCGCCAGGAATTAACTGATTTCACAATCAACGAATACCTCAAAAAACTGGCTTTAACCCATCTGCAATCGGGCAAATCTTTAGAGGATATTTGTTTCTGGCTGAATGTTGAGCCAAAATTTGTTGAAAATATTATTGATATTATCGATCGAAAGGCCGATTACTCACACTCTATATTAGAGCAAAAACACTATGTAAGTGAGCACAACCCAAGGTTAAAATATGAGTCTCATGGACGTTCAGGTGAGATAATCTTCACGAACGATCAGACCACCTTCAAATTGTGG
>JAEUUM010000432.1 GCA_016787375.1 Saprospiraceae bacterium | reverse complement strand
AACCTTAAATTTAAGAATACTTTCTGACGAGGAGGGGCTGTCAACATTTGTGTTAGTAGTATTTGAATCGTCAATTCCTAACTTGATGTCCTGCAATTTATGAGTAGTAAAAAACAAATAACTAAAGGTCAAGACACTTACAAAAATATACATTCTAATGGGGTGAATGTATTTCTTTCGTTGACCGGCATTGAAAACGTTCGTAAGATGACCCGGTTTAGAAAATAAATACCAAATACTTGTGAAAAGCTTGGAATCAAAATGAGTTAGGTCATCGAAATAGTGACGCACCATTGAAATAAAAGATTCCGGATGCACTGTATTCTCTTGTCCACAGTGTGAACAAAACCTATCTAAAACTTCTGAACCGCAGTTTAAGCAATTGGTTTCCTTTCTTATTTTATTTGACAATGGATGGTTAATTTTAGTCAAATTTAATGACTTGTTTAATTCTTTTCTCGAAAAAGATCCAATGAATGGTAATTTACGCAAAGGTTGTTGGATATTTGTCGTGAAATTGAAAAAATAAAGTGAAATTCAATAAAACCGGGTTATTTCATTCCTTACAGAATATTGATTTTAAGTATTTCTTGAGTGTTCGTTTTTTTGCAACTTTTGCAGCACAAATGACATCAACGCTTATGGCATGGCAGGTTTACAAAATAACCCATGACCCTCTTGCTTTGGGCTTGATCGGATTATTTGAAGTATTGCCATTTATTTCTGTAACACTTTTTGCCGGACATTACGTTGACAAGTTTTCGCGTAAAAAAATCATAATTTTTGCTGCCGCTATTTTATTGCTTTGCACATCATCATTGGCAATATTCACCTCAACAGGGCTGATTTCCAACTTGACTCATGGAATTTGGTTAGTATACAGCATAAACATTGTAACAGGAGTAGCACGCGCGTTTTTATATCCAGGTATGACAGCACTTAGAGCAAATATTATTCGAGGTCCCCAAATGCAAAATTCTATTGCCTGGAACGTTAATGTTTGGTATACAGCGGCAATTGCAGGGCCTGCTTTGGCAGGTGTGCTATATGATTTAATAGGTATTGTTGCTTCGTACTGGATTGCTGTTATCTGCTTTTCAATAGCCATTTTTTCAGTTTTTAAAATCAAAGAGCCTGGTATTCCCGAAGGAAATCGCGCCGAGAATATTTGGCAGAGTCTCCAAGAAGGAATTCATTTTGTTTTTTCAAGGAAGATCATTCTGGGAGCCATTACACTGGATCTTTTCGCTGTATTGTTTGGTGGAGTTGTTGCTCTACTTCCGGTTTTTGCTTCGGAAGTGTTGAAAGTAAATGCAACCGGTTTGGGCATTCTAAGAGCGGCTCCTTTCATTGGATCTTTGTTGTCAGGACTTTACCTCGCTGCCAGACCACTCAGAAAAAATGTCGGAATTATTTTGTTGGTATCCGTAGGTCTATTCGGATTAGCAAATTTGTTGTTCAGTCTTTCAAGTTATTTGTGGTTGTCGGCAATACTAATTGGACTGGCTGGTGTTTTTGATAATGTTAGTGTATTCATAAGGCATACCATCATGCAAATGTATGTTCCAGATAATATGCGGGGCAGAGTATCCGCTGTTGAGGGCATTTTTATCTCATCATCGAATGAATTAGGTAGTTTTGAATCAGGGTTTGCAGCAAAAATCATGGGTTTGATTCCCTCGGTAATATTTGGAACCAGTATGACATTCTTGTCTGTAGGACTTGCTTCAAAATTATCGCCTGAATTACAAAAACTCGATTGTTCTGAATAAATGCGACCGGACTGATTTATAAATACATCTGATATTTAAGCCCCTTAATCTAAAATGTCTGAATTATT
>JAEUUM010000429.1 GCA_016787375.1 Saprospiraceae bacterium | reverse complement strand
AGAAGTACACTGTATCTGCCAGTTTTAATTCACTTAATAACAAGTCAATTGAACTTTCATTTTCGAAGTCAATTAAGAAAATATTGCTTTTTGGTAAAGTCGGCTCAGGTTTTGGTGAAAATAAATTCAAGGTTTTGGATTACACCTCACCGAGTAAAAACATCAGGGCTTTTAATTCTCCATTTGATAGCAAACAAGCAGAATTGTCCTTACACAAATCGTTTGGTAACCAAAGTGTTCAATTTCATTTGTTTTTTGCTGATTTCAAGAGGCAACTTAGTAATAGCCTGACGGAGGTAGATAAAACCTCTGACCAAAAGGACCGAATTTTTAGAAGCGTTGTACAATACGACAAAAATTTTAAAAGGACACGAATTACCGGACTGGCAGGTTATACTTACGATCGAATTAATTTTAAAAATGATGTTGTAAACGATACCGGCTCAATACACGTGCTTTTAACAAAGTTAGAAGCTGAACACAACTTCCGCTTTTTACAAGTTTATCAAACATTTCAATCAAAATTTGAATTTGCTGAAAATTCATCTTATAGTAAAACTGTTTCACGCAATATATCAAGTTTCATTAATGGTATATCCTTGTTACTCTTAAGAAACATCAAAGTAAATTTTGAATCCAGGGCTGAAATGATAGATGGTAACTCAATAATTTTAATTGCTGGCGGTGGTCTTGAGGGAAGATATAAAAAGCTAATTTTGAAAAGCTACATATCAGGAAGTTTTAATAATCCATCTTTAAACGATCTTTACTGGGTTCCCGGAGGAAATAATTCTCTCACCCCTGAAAGAGGCATCAATGCCGGAGCAACGATTACACAAGATTGGACTCTTGGAGGGCTCCAAAATATGACTTTGATCGAAGGGTTTTATCATAACATAAATGATTGGATCCAATGGGTACCGAATGGAAATATTTGGAGTCCGGTAAATTATAAACAGGTTATAAGCACGGGTCTAAACTTTAAACATAAAGTCTCTGCAAAATTTAAAGAACACAGATTTGATCTCGATTTTTTATTTTCACTTACACGTTCATTAAACAAATCCAGAACTCCAGAGGCAAGTTTTAATAAACAACTAGCTTATATACCCTTTGTTACCGGAACAACCGGGCTTAATTATCATTTTAAAGAGATATTTGTTGGTCGAATAGAAATGAATGCTGTTGGAAATCGATTTTCAGTTTTTGATGAATCAGAATATTTATCATCTTATGGTTTGGTGAATGTATCTTTTGGATTGAAGATTAGGAAAGGTGCTTATGAATTTCTACCTTTTATTCAAATAAACAACGTTTTTAATCAATATTACGAGTCGGTGGCATTCAGGCCAAGAGAGCCCAGGAATTTTTTATTAGGCATTAAATTAAATATTTTATGAGAAATGTAGTCTTTACGTTTTTATTTTCATTGTTGATTTTTGGTTGTAAAAAGGATGATCAAAAGGAATTTTCAAACTACGATAAGGGATTGATCATTTTAAATGAAGGACAGTTCGGTGCAGGTTCTGGTACTATTAGTTTTCTAGAACCATCAAAAAATACCGCAATTGATGATGTTTTTGGAATTGAGAATGGTGGTGCTAAAATTGGTAACATCCTTCAATCATTGACCATAGTTGGCGACCGTTACTATTTTGTTGTAAACAATTCAAATAAGGTAGTTATTACCAATAAAGTTTTTAAATATCAAACTGAAATTACCGGTTTTGAATTGCCAAGGTATATAGATTACAAGGGTGACAAGGCCTATGTCACTCAATGGGGAAAGGATGGAATCACCGGTTCTTTGGCAATTGTTGATTTGATTACCAATCAGATTCAAAAGACAATCCCACTGGGCAAAGGACCCGAAAATATGCTGGTACAAGGAGATAAAATATATGTTTCCATGTCAGGTGGGTTTGGTAGCGATAACAGAATAATGGTGGTAGATTTGTTTTCTGAAACCCTAGCCAAAACAATAGTAGTAGACGATTGCCCGGGACAACTTGTTCAAAAAGGAGATGAAATTGTGGCTTTGTGTAAAGGGTACAATGATTATCTGATGCCTTCAAATAGTACTTTCGGTAGCGTTGTGATATTGAAAGATAATGTGATTAAATCTAAAATTACTTTGCCGGATTTTGCAGATAATTTAATAAAGAAAACTTCATCTGATACCCTATTTTTTACAGTAGGTGGCCAACCTGCTAAATGGGATGCAATATCCCCTGATTATCAAAAATATTCTTATTCGGGTTACATTTATAGATTATCTAATGATTTAGCTACTGATCAGTTGATCGTGTCAGATGCAGGGGATTTTACTTCACGTGGAAAAATTCATAAGGTCGGTGCTGATTTCAACATCATAAGCTCAATAGATGCCGGTATAATCCCTTCTCATGTTTATTCAACAAAGTAATTAATCATTAGGTTCTTGTAATAATTTCTGAATTTCCTTTTCCGTATTCCGAAGTTTGGTTTTGCAAAAGGATATTAATTCAGAAGCCCTCTTGATTTTTTGGGTTAGTTCTTCAACACTTGTTTCTGACTGTTGGAGGTCAGATAATATTTGGTGAAGTTCCGTATACGCATGATCGTAAGTGATTGATTTTTCTTTCATGATAACTTGGTTACGTTGGCACTTGTTTTACCTATGACCGAGAAAATTTCGATTTCTTCTCCGATTTTTGGCTTATTTTTTTTGCTGATTTTCAATCCATTAAATTCAACAATGCTATATCCTCTGTTGAAATGTGCTTCAGGAGATAATTGTTCCAGAAGGTTGCTGATGTTATCAAGTTTCGAATTATTGAGTTGTATTTGACTTGATACCATAATGGGAATTTGCTTATAAATTAGATCAAGTTTGTTGTGGGCATTTGATACTGCAGTTGATGCTGCCCAGTTTAATGCTAACTTTGCATAATCAATTGCCTCTTTTTGTTTCTGAATATTTACAAGAACGTGGTCTGAAATCAATCTACCTAATTGGATGATGTTGCTTTCAAAATTCATATTGTGTTGAATGATAAATTCGGCAACAGCTGTCGGTGTTTTTAAAGAAGTGTGTGCCACCATATCAGTAATGGACTGATCGATATCATGCCCGATACCTGTTAATACCGGGATAGGCATCTCAGCAATGGTTTTTGCAATCAAAAGATTGTCGAAATCAGATAGGTCAACTTTGCCACCACCACCTCTAATAATAACTACGCAATCAAACAGGTTTTTAGATTTTTTTATTGATTGAAGTTTTTCAACTACCTCATTCTCAACATTTTGCCCCTGCATCGCTGAATTAAATAAAGTGACTTTACAGTGATATCCAAAAATATTATCGGCGAGCTGATTTTTAAAATCTTGCCACCCAGCGGCATTTTCAGAAGAGATTACGGCTATTTTTTGGAGAACGATTGGTAAATTAAGCGAACTATTTTTATTCAACAATTGAAGTCGGGTAAGCTCCATTAAAATCTCTTGCCGACGTAATGCCAGTTTGCCCAAAGTAAAAGAAAGGTCGATTTCTTCAACTATTAATTTTAAACCAAATTTTTCATTGAATTCAACCCGGATTTTTATTAAAATTTCTTTCCCTGCCTGTAATACGGATTCTTTTTCCGAACCAAGTTTTTTGGAAATATTCAACAATTGAGTTCGCCAGATGGCAGCCGAAGCCTGGGCGATAATCTCATTGTTGAATTCAGAATTTTCGATGAGTTCTAGATATGCATGACCGCGTGATTCACGATATGAGGCGATTTCGCAATTTATCCAGATGCTTTCACTGAAATTTAAAGCAATTACCCTTCGTATGTATTCGTTTAGCTGATATAATCTTAGAGATTGATTCAATTCGGTGTTTTAAGTAGGCAAAGTTATTTGTTTATTTCGAAATCAATATTTTTTAAAGTGTTTGAATTTAAAATTAAGGCTATTTTTACAACATACCTATTTAATTGCCTCCTCATTAATCAACAATATTTTCCTTACGATGATTAAAAACAAAACACTTTCACAATTAAAGAAATCCTGGAAATTTAGGGCTTATTTATTGCTAAAACTACCATTAGCCTGGATTATGGGTCTCCGGATAAAGGAAATAGATGAGAGCAAATGCATTACAATCCTTCCTTTTAAGCGATTCAATTATAATCCTTTTAAGAGTATGTATTTTGCCACACAAATTGCAGCAGCAGAACTTAGTACAGGTCTATTAATGCTTGTGGCAATAGATCAAAGAAAAGAAGTTTCGATGTTGGTAAAGAAAGTTGAAGCTTCTTTTTCAAAAAAAGCTGTTACAGATATCGAATTTGTATGTGGGCAAGGATTCTTGATTTCTGATGCAGTAAAAAATGCAATTGAATCCGGTGATTCAGTCTCCATCGTTGCATATTCAAAAGGATTAGACAAAAGCGGGGATGAGGTTTGTGCAGCATTTATTACTTGGTCAATTAAACGATCTAAGTAAATGATAATGAGAGTTACACCACGAACTTAATTTTATAATCTGCTTTTATGTTGCCTTTCTTAATGTTATCCAGTTTTTTCTGGACAAGTTTCTTTTTCAATGGTTTTAGTTTTTCTGTAAAAAGAATTCCTTGGATGTGGTCATATTCGTGTTGAATGACCCTGGCATTTAGGCCTGAGAAAGTTTTTGTATGTTTCGTAAAAGATTCATCAAAATATTCAATTGTGACTTGCTCTTGCCTGCTTACATCTCCTCTGACATATGGAATGCTGAGGCAACCCTCTTCATAACTCCATTCCTCGCCACTTTCTTCAACAATTTTAGCATTTATAAACGCCATTTTAATTCCCTCACCTGGTTTTTCTTCCTCAAGAACTTGCAAAGTATCCACAATAAAAAGCCTTATATCCAGGCCTATTTGAGGAGCCGCTAGTCCCACGCCATGAGCATTATACATTGTGTCCCACATGTTAGCCAGTAAAACAGAAAGATTCGGATAAGATTTATCAATATTGGAAGCCACTTTTTTTAGGACCGGGTGACCATAGGCATAGATGGGTAGAATCATATAACTTTAAATTAGAACGTAAATATAAGACATCGGTGAGAATTCAACCTTTGTTATTGTGCATTGGAATAATCAATATAAATTTTTGATTGCATAAACTCTTCAAGGATGATAACAGCACTTATTTTGTCAATCAATGATTTATCTCTTCTTTTAGACTTACTGATTCCACTTTGCAAGATAACAGCTTTTGCTTGTTTTGACGTAAACCATTCAGATTGTTTAAAAACAATAATGTGTGGGTATTTGGTGACGAATATCTTAAGAAATTCATCAATTTCTTTGGTTAAGTATGTGTCATTTCCATCAAGATGGGTTGGATATCCGATTACAATTATACCCACATTCTCTTTCGAAAAATATTCATTTAGGAAGGGAAACAGATTTTTAGTTTCGATTGTGTCAAGTCCTGTGGGTACGATTCTCAAGGGATCGGTAACTGCAATACCTGTTCTTTTTGAACCATAATCTAAAGCGATTATTCTACTCATTTCAAGTTAGAAAGTGCTGGTTTTGGGATGATAGGAAAATAATTATTTTTTGTCACCTGAAAATGTGGCACCAGTCAACTGGTTTTTTAATGCAATTTTTTCTGCACCAACATTGGATGTCCAAACACCCAGCCAAGGATTTAAATCACCTCTAATTTCAGCATTGCTGATCTCTTCCAGTGGAAGATTGAACGTGTCGAAAGCAGGGGTAGGATTTAG
>JAEUUM010000363.1 GCA_016787375.1 Saprospiraceae bacterium | reverse complement strand
AAACAATATGCCTATAGCAATACTTATGATGGTGTGTATTTGTTTGATTTTGATAGGGAGACGGGTATGTTGAGTAACCCTAGATATACTTTAACAAACAACACCCTAAAGCAAGGTAAAATTTATGGCTTAGCCTTTTCTGCAAACAGTCAATATTTATATGCGTGCTGTACAAAATATTTGTATCAAATCGATACACATAAGGGAGATTTAGAGGAGGGTTTAGTATTGGTTGATAGTTTGATTGAAGGTGTTGATTTGCCTTGTAAAAGTGTTTTTCCAATGAATTTTTATAAACCTTATCTTGCGCCTGATTGCAGGATTTATATGATGGCCACAAATGGAGATTATTGTATACATGTCATTAATAATCCTGATTTCCCCGGTAAAGGATGCAATGTGCAAAAAAGTGCAATCAAAGTGCCCTATTATTACTACCATTCACTACCTACCTACATCAATGAGATGCTGGATATAGGTCCACCATGTGACAGTACTTTGCCTTTACCGGTAAGTTCGAGAGAGGTGAATTTATCAAAAGCCGGAGATTTAATAATTGCCCCCAACCCGGCCACTTCTACAATAAAATTCTTTGGGCTTCCACCAGATTCAAAAATAACATCTATTAATATCACCGACATTAATGGAAGAAAAGTCGAGAGTTTAAAACCAGGTAATTCTTATTTAAGTATAGAATCAGAAATAAGCATTGCTGGTTTGGTGAATGGACTTTATTTTATCCAAATTATTTCTGAGGCAGGCAGGTTTTATAGGGGTAAATTTGTGGTGATAAGAGATTAATATTGGAATTTCATTAATTGATTTGGCTACTTTTCAAGGACACCAACCGCAACAATAAAGGAGAAGTTCCCCAAAGCATTGCAGATGAAGATCACAGATGCGAAGGGTATTATCGTACAACAAAGCCCGATCGACCTGAACAACGGCTTTACTACTGTTGATGTCAGAAGTCTGCCAGCCGGCAATTATTTTATGACTTTGCTGGATGCTGTTGGTGGTCAGGAGGTGTTACAATTTGTGAAGTTGTAGAGTTTGCTTAAATTGAGATGGAAAAGATAAATCTTATCTTAACTTAATTATCAGCCCCATGCAAAGCACGGGGCTGGTTGTTTAATGATTCTTGCAGATTAGAGGCAGTCCTTTGGTCTATTGTGTAAGTCTAGTTCAGAATTAGACAAGGGTTCAACGATTCAGTAGTTCAGCAATTCCGCAACTACACATTTGCCAAAGTTTTGCACATCAGCAATAATACACTTCGCCCTTCAATACCTTAATAAGTTGCGGTTCGTTTTGACATCGTACAGCGTGTTTTATCATTCAAGCTAATTACATATGATTGGTGACCAAATTCTATTGTCTTTCCTTAAAATCTAGTTAATTAACCTATACAAAATGTCTTATTAATAATGAGTTAACATTAAATATTGTGCTTTGTGGCAAATTTAAAATAAATTATTTATGAGACAATTATTACTTTTTTGTGTGCTCTTATTGCTGGGCTCTGTTCAAGCTCAAAATGTGATAGAAATCACAACAGATATCACTACCAGCACAAACTGGACCAGTGACAATATCTACTTACTAAAAGGTCAATTTATTTATGTTACAAACGGTGCAACTTTGACAGTTGAGCCCGGAACAATCGTTAAGGGTGATCCGGCAGGATTGGTTGTAACCAGAGGCTGTAAGCTGATTGCCAATGGAACAGCTGAAAAACCAATCATATTTACATCGGCTCAACCTGCGGGAAGTAGGGCAGCTGGTGATTGGGGAGGTGTGAGTATCCTGGGGAACGCAATTGTTAATTGTCCGGGGGGAGAATGTCTTCTTGAAGGTGGCGTTGACCCTGTTTTAGGTAAATACGGTGGAACAGATGATAATGACAACTCAGGTTCACTTAAATATGTTAGGATTGAATTTGCCGGTATTGCATTCCAGCCTAATAATGAAACCAACAGTTTGACTTTAGCAGGAGTTGGAAAAGGTACAACTATTCAAAATGTGCAAACAAGTTTTGGTGGTGATGATGCTTATGAATGGTTTGGTGGAAATGTGGATGCAAAAAACCTGGTTGCTTTCAAAACAGTCGATGATATTTTTGATACTGATTTTGGATATACAGGTAACGTACAATTTGGTTTGGGGGTGAGTGACCCAAATATTGCAGATATTTCAGGCTCCAACGGATTTGAGTCAGACAACGATGCACAAGGTTCATTGAATACACCGGTAACCAACGCAACATTTTCAAATATTACCATTGTAGGGCCAAAGGCTGACCCTAATGCTTCGATTGATGCAAACTTCAAAAGATCTATGCACATTAGGAGAAGCAGTCGTTTAGATGTTTTGAACAGTGTTTTAATTGGATTCCCTACGGGTCTAAGACTTGAAAGTACCAATTCTGAAAATGCATATTTGACTGACAAAACTTTGGTTTTAAGAGCTAATGTTTATTCAGGAATGTCAAAATTGATAGATTCTACATCGACTAATTTTAAAGCTGTGAGTGATTCATTAAATGCAAATAACAAAGTCATGACCTTGACTGAGTTGCAGTTGAATTCACTATCTAATGATGACCCGAAACCATGGCCTGCAGCGGGTTCACCTCTTTTAAGTGGTGCTAATTTTGCCAATGTGCCATCAACATTTTCAAAAGTAGCTTACAGAGGTGCATTTGGAACAGATAACTGGACGGCTTGCTGGTGTGAGTTTGATCCACAAAATGCGGATTATTCTAAAAAAATAGATTATGTCGGTACAATTGGAGATATCACAAATACAATTAATCAAGGAACGGTTCAATTTCAAACTCCAGCCACAGGTAATGGATATAGTTATGAATGGAACTTTGGCTTAGTTGGATCAACAACAGATGTTTCAAGCATGCCTAATCCTTCATTTACTTATCCGTCTTCAGGGACATACATAGTAACCCTTACCATTACAAACCAAAGAGGGTGCAAAATTGTAAGAACAAAAACCATCGATGTTAAAATAAAAGCAAATGAGGTTCTGGTAAATCAAGACATTACCACCAACACAACATGGACGAACAACAATGTGTATGTAATGAGTGGTGTGAGTTTTATTTATGTCAGAAACAATGCAACATTGACAATAGAGCCTGGAACCATTATCAAGGCAAACCCAGCCGGTTTGGTGGTAACCAGAGGCAGCAAACTTATAGCAGAGGGTACAGTTAGCCAACCTATCGTATTTACTTCGGCTCAGCCTGCAGGAAGCCGTGCCGCAGGTGATTGGGGTGGAATTAGTTTATTGGGGAAAGCTTTGGTAAATTGCCCGGGAGGAGAATGCTTACTGGAAGGTGGTGTTGATCCGGTTTATGGAGCATATGGAGGTACAGATGACAATGATAACTCAGGTTCATTAAAATATGTCAGGATTGAGTATGCAGGTATTGCATTCCAGCCAAATAACGAAACCAATGGATTAACAATGGGTGGCGTTGGTAAAGGCACGAACATAGAGCATATACAATCAAGTTTTGGTGGTGATGATGCATTTGAGTGGTTTGGTGGAAATGTAAATGGTAGAAACCTTGTAGCTTTCAAAACTGTTGACGACATGTTCGATACAGATTTTGGATTTACGGGTAATCTTCAATACGGACTTGGAGTGAGTGACCCGAACATCGCAGATATTTCAGGATCGAATGCTTTTGAGTCAGACAATGACGCTCAAGGTACTTTAAACGTTCCGATCACAAACCCAAGTTTTTCAAATTTTACAATAGTTGGTCCAAAAGCAGACCCGAATGCTGTAATTGATGCTAATTTCAGAAGGGCGATGCACTTGAGAAGA